>JANMRJ010001119.1:0-6533 GCA_031370985.1 Acidimicrobiales bacterium | reverse complement strand
CACGCCGGCGCCGGGCGCGCCTCCGCTGGGCACAGCGGCGCCGGGCGCGCCTCCGCTGGGCATAGCGGCGCTGGGCACGCCGGCGCTGGGTGGCACTTGACCTGCTTCCTCGCCACCGACCCAGGCGTGAAAAGTTCTTTTTCCTGATATCCGGCAGGAGCGGTCGGCGGCGGCGGCGAACTGAGTAGGCCGGAGGGTGAAGCCCACGCTGGGCGCGCGAACACACCACGGAGAGCGTGGGAGGGCGCGTCCGGTACCGCTTCCCGGGGGATGGCATGCTCGAACTGCAGCAAAGGCCGCCGGCCGCAGAGCCGACGACCACAAGTGGCCTGGGCGCGTGCGCCGGGGCCAGCGACGAGGCGAGGCCCCGGGCCCGCGCCGCCCGCCATGGCCCGCTGTGGTCTCCGGCCCAGCAGCGCCGGCTGGCGGGGGCGAACCTCATCACCGTCGTCATCCTGATCGTTGTCGGGGTCAGCGCCGCCGCCGGCGTGACGCCGCTGGAGGCCCCTGCCGCCATCGGCCGGCTGGTCGGGGACACCCTCGGCCTACGCCACGCCGAGGCCACTGTGGCGAAGCGCCCACCGGTCGCCGACCTCCTGCCCTATGGCAAGGGCATGTGGCTCCACGAGCCAGAGAAGACCGAGGGTGGGAACGTGGCCGCCATCGTGGCCAAGGCCAAGGCCGCCGGCCTGAGCCACCTCTATGTCCGCACCGGGTCGAGCTGGGGCGGCTTCTACGCCGGCCCCTTTCTCGACCAGCTCCTCCCGGCGGCGCACGAGGCCCACCTCCTCGTCTACGGCTGGGACTTCCCCCGCCTGATCGACGTGCCCACAGATGTCAAGCGGGCCGAGGCCGCGATCCGTCACCGGACGCCGGGCAAGCACAGCATCGACGGGTTCTCGGCCGACATCGAGACGCGCAGCGAAGGCACCGCCATCGGTGCCCAGGCCGCCGGCGACTACGGGCGGGCGCTGCGGGCGGTCGTCGGCGTGAACTTCCCGCTCATCGCCACCGTGCCCCGGCCGTCGCCGGCCCAGAACTACCCCTACGCCGAGGTGGTCGCCTCCTTCGACGCCATCGCCCCGATGGTCTACTGGCTCAACCGCCAGCCCGACACCGATGTCGCCGGAGCCCTACGCGACCTGGCCCAGTACGGCAAGCCGGTGTTCCCGGTCGGCCAGGCCTACGACGGCGCGCCCGAGGGCGGACGGGCCGGCGTGCCGCCGCCCGAGGAGCTGTGGCGTTTCATGCGATTCGCTCAGGCCAACGGCGCCCAGGGCGTGTCGTTCTGGTCGTGGCAGGCGGCCAACGCCAAAGCCTGGGCCGCCGTCACCGAGGCCGAGGAGTTCCGCGCCCCAGCGCCCTGGATGGCGAAATAGCATGGAGGTCGGTCAGAACCGGACCTTCACCACCGCGGCCTGGCGGATGCCGATCCCGTCCGCCGCGCTGCGCTCGATGTAAACGACCGCCCCGCCCGGCTTGCTCGGTGCCCGGAAGGTGATGTCGCCGCTGTAAGGACGCTTGACATCACCGCCGCCGGTGACGAAACCCGTGCCGAGGGACTGGCCAGCGAGCATGCCATCCTCCCGTATCTGGACGTTCACGTTGCCCTCGAAGGCGCGGGCGTGGCCGGTCAACCGCACCGGCGACTTGACCACCTCGAGCGCTTTGGGCCCGGTGACGGTGATGTCGAAGGCGACCGCTTCGACGACCGTCCACGGGGCCGGGCCGGTGGCGTCTGGGGCCCCGAACTGGCGGAGGATGACCCCGAAGGTGGCCTGGGGGTTGGCCAACGGCGTGTGCCCCTCGGCGTAGCGGGGGCCAATGGGGACCTCGACCATGCCGGCTCCGGTGGTCCGGGAGGCGAAGTCGACGGGATTGTCCATGCCGATGTACTTGACCGCGAACTCCCGGGCGGTGACGACCGGGTCGCGGTACGTCGGGTCGACGCCGGCGGCGTAGGCGTCCAGCTCGGCCCGCGTCGCGAACGGCCAGATGCCGGCGAAGGGCACGGTGCCCGGCTGGCCGACCACCTGGCGGTAGCTGTCGCAGGTGACCGGCTTGTCCAGGATGATCCCATTGCCGGAGAACACGCTTACCAGCTCGCCCCCCAAGGCGAACCGGACGCCCTTGACCGTCGGGAACTGGCCGACGGTGCAGGTGACTTGGGCCAGGCGGAGGGTCAGGCTCAGGCTACCGCCCCCCGACTCGAAGTCGCGGGACAGGTCGACCCTCGCGATTCCGCTCCCGTCGATGACCAGGTCGTTGAACCGGGTGTCCCTGGGGACGGCGGTGGTGAGCCCGCCCCTGGCCTCGGCCGCCGTGGGCCCGGCCAGCAGGGCCTTCACGGCCTCGGCACCGATCCGGGCCACCTTCGGCACCGGTCGGGTCGTCGACTCCAGCTTCTCCCCCCGCACGAACCAGACCGCCACGTCGGTCGTGGTGCCCGCCGGCGCCGTGGTGGTGGGCGACGGCGTCGAGGGGTCGACGGTGGTCGACGGCGTCGACAGGTCGACGGTGGTCGACGGTGCCGCGGGTACCGGACCGGCGTCGGTGGCGCCCCCCGAGCCGCAAGCCGTCCCTGCGAGGCCCAGGACTATCACCAGCGCCAGCATGCGTCTCATAGGACCCGATCGTGACGCACCGTGGTCACCGCCGTATCGCCGGCGGGTAACGGTTCGGCAACACGTCGCGGCAGGCGGACGGTGAACGTCGCCCCGGCGCCAGCCGGGCTGGTCACGGTAATGCCGCCACCGTGGAGGCGGGCATTCTCCCGGGCGATGGCCAGGCCGAGACCAGATCCTCGCCCACCGGGCCGGGCCGGGTCGGCCTTGTAGAAGCGGTCGAAGACGCGGGGCAGGTGATCGGCGGCGATGCCGGCGCCGGCATCACTGACCACGACGACGACATCATCGGCGGTGGCCGTGACCAGCGCCCGGACCGGTGGCGCCCCGTGCTCGAGCGCGTTCCCGACGAGGTTGGCGACGATGGCGTCGAGGCGGCGAGGGTCAGCAACGGTGGTGACCTCGCCGGGGCCGGCGAGGACATCGTTGAGCTGCACCCGCCCGCCCCAGCCCCTCGTGCCGACGGCCGAGGCAACCAGCGCGACCACCTCGACCGGCTCCCAGGACATCGGGGCCGCGCCGGCGTCGAGCCGGGAGATCTCCATGAGGTCCTCGACCAGGGTGGCCAGGCGGCGGGACTCCCGAACGAGCAGGCGAGCGGCCCGGCCGCCGGCGTCGTCGAGACCGTCCCGGTGGGCCTCCAGCACGTCGGCGGCCGTCGTGAGCGCAGTGAGTGGTGTGCGCAGCTCGTGGCTGACGTCGGCGACGAAGCGACGGTGACTGGCCTCCAGGCTGCGGAGGTCGCCGATCGACGCCTCCAGCGCCTCGGCCATCCGGTTGAAGGCATGGCCCAGGTCGGCGAACTCGTCGGTGCCCTCCTCCGGGAGCCGGGTGCCCAGCAGGCCGACCTCCAGCCGGTGGGCGGCGGTGCGGGTCTCCCGGAGCGGGCGTAGGAGCCCGCGGGCAGCGAGGGCGCCGACCGCGGCCGACGCCAGCACGGCGGCGACACCGGCCGCGGCCAGCACGTTGCGGAGCAGATCCTGGTCTTCGGCCACGCTGCGGAGCGGGAAGAACAGGTAGAACGCCGGCAGACCAGCAGGGCGACCGCCGACCACCACGTACGGCTCGCCGGCCACGGTGGCCCGCACCAGCCCGACCCGGCCGGCGTCGACGGGATCGGTCAGTGCGGCGGGCACGGCGTCGGCCGACAGGGAGATCGACGTCGTCTCGAACGTGCCGTCGCCGGCAACCGCCACCACCTCGAACTCCGCCCCGCCACGAACCTTGAGCCGCTCGACGAGGTCGGCCACCTGGCCCCGGGCCGGCGTGGCGGCAACGGCGTCGGCCAGCAGTGCCTGCGCCTCGGTCCGGGCCACCGACTCGGCCCGCCGGAGCACCGCCTCGCGGGTGATGTAGTACGAGGTGACGGCCACCCCGGCCGATGTCACCGCCGCCACCAGGGCGAACGTCGCCACCAGCCGGGGCCGAAGGCGGGAGACCGAGAACGGCCTGCGACTCACCGCGTCCCGGCACCGGCCTCCCGGGCCGGTGGCAGCATCACCAGCTTGTACCCCACCCCCCGCACCGTCTGGACCAGCGTCGGGTGCGCCGGGTCGTCCTCCACCTTGCCCCGGAGGCGCTGGACGCAGACATCGACCAGGCGGGAGTCGCCGAGGTAGGAGTAGTCCCACACCCGCTCGAGGAGCAGGGCTCGGGTGAAGACCTGCCCGGGCCGTCGCGCCAGCTCCAGCAGCAGTCGAAGTTCCGTCGGGGTCAGGTGAAGGTCGACGCCGGCCCGGGTGACCGCCATGCCGCCGGGGTCGATCGTCAGCTCGCCGACGCGCAGCACCGGCTCCCCCACCGGCCGATCCTGTCGGCGCAGGACGGCCTTCACCCGGGCCAGCAGCACCCGGGTCTCGAAGGGCTTCGTGACGTAGTCGTCCGCGCCGGACTCCAGGCCGACGACGATGTCTATGGCGTCGCTTCGGGCGGTGAGCATGATGATCGGGACCTGGTCGTGGGCCCGGATAGCCCGGCATACCTCGAAGCCCTCCTTGCCGGGCAACATGACATCAAGCAGCACCAGCGCCGGCCGGTACTGGCGCCACCGCTCGATGGCCTCGTCGCCAGTCGCCGCCGTCGTGACCCGATGGCCGTCCCCCTCGAGCGCCATCGCCACCGCCTCGCGCACCGACGGGTCGTCCTCGACCAGCAGGATGTCGGCCACGCCGGCTCAGGCTCCCCGGGGAACGTCGCGGAACGGCACGTCCTTGTCGGTCCGGGGCTCGGCCGGCAACCCGAGGACCCGCTCGGCGATCACGGTCTTGAGGATCTCGTCGGTGCCGCCGGCGATGCGGGTGGCCGGCGCCCAGAGTTCCTGGGCGGTGTAGTCGTCGGACACCATGGCACCGGCGCCCCGCATGGCCTCGGCCAGCTCGGCGTAGCGGCGCGACACCCGCCCGGAGGCCAGCTTGGCCAGCGCGGCCTCGGGGCCCGGCGCGGCGAGCAGGCGCCGGCCCAGGTAGCCGGCGCAGCGGGCCTCGATCGCGAGCTGGGCGGCCAGCTGGCGGACAGCCGGGTCGCCGGCGACGCCTCGCGGCGCCAGCTCGGCCAGGAGCTGGTCAACGCCGGCGCCGGCGCGGGCCAGACCGAGGCCGAGCTGCATGCGCTCGGAGGCGAGGGCGGTCGTGGCGACGGCCCATCCGCCGCCCTCCGGCCCGACGCGGAAGTCGTCGGGGGCCCGGGCCCCATCGAGGATGACCTCGTCGAACGCCGCGCCCCCCGTCATCTGGCGGACCGCACGGACAGTCACGCCCGGCTGGTGCATGTCCAGCACGAAGCACGTGCACCCCTGGTGCTTGGGCACGTCCCAGTCAGTGCGGGCCAGCAGGATGGCGACATCGGCGTGATGCGCTCCGGACGTCCAGGTCTTGTGGCCGTGCACGGCCCATCCGTCTCCGACGCGGGTCGCCGTGGTCGTGACCCCGGCCAGGTCGGAGCCGGCGCCGGGCTCGCTGAACAGTTGGCACCACAGCTCCTCGGCCGTGAGGATCGGCCGCAGGAACCGGGCCCGCTGCTGGTCGGTGCCGTGGACCAGGAGCGCCGGCCCGGCGACGGCCTCGCCCAGCAGGCTGACCGGCGGCGGTGCGCCGGCGGCGCGCAGCTCCTCGGCCCACACCGCCTGCAGCGCCGCCGGCAGCCCCCGCCCGCCGTGTTCGACCGGCCAGCCGAGGCCCGCCCACCCGCCGGCGTTGAGCTCGCGCTGCCAGGCCCGGCCCCGCTCGAGGTGCTCGGCGTCGGCCACATCGGCGAAGACGAGCGACGGGCCGGCGCCGGCCCTGTAGGGCCCGACGTGATCGGCGAGCCAGGCTCGAGCCTCGCCCCGGAAGGCCCCTTCTTCGCGACCCGCGCCGGAAACCACGTCCCTATCCTGGCCGAAGGACCGGCCTACACGGTTCGCCCGCAGTGCGGGCAGGCCTTGTAGACCAGCGAGACCGTTCGGCCACAGCCGGGGCACAGGCGAGGGCGGGCCTGTCCCCGGCGCAATCGGGTCACGGCGGAGAACAGCATCCCGCCCACGGCGACCGCCATCAGCAACTCGACCAGATCCCGCACCATCGCCGCCAGTCTCTACGCTCGACGGCATGAACCGCCTCGCGGATGAGAGCAGCCCGTACCTTCAGCAGCACAAGGACAACCCGGTTGACTGGTACCCGTGGGCCGACGAGGCCTTCGCCAAGGCCCGCGCCGAGGACAAGCCGGTGCTGCTCTCGGTGGGCTACGCCGCCTGTCACTGGTGCCATGTGATGGCGCATGAGTCCTTCGAGGACGACGAGACGGCGGCGGTGATGAACGACCTGTTCGTCAACGTCAAGGTCGACCGGTAGGAGCGGCCCGATGTCGACGCCATCTACATGGAGGCGGTCCAGGCGATCAGTGGGCACGGCGGCTGGCCTATGACGGTGTTCC
>JANMRJ010001096.1:0-4677 GCA_031370985.1 Acidimicrobiales bacterium | reverse complement strand
TCCTTGTGGACATCCATCCCGAGGTGGGTCAGGTCTCGATGCGAGAGACTGGGCACGGCCGGCTCCTTCTGTGTAGTGGCTCCTTCTGCCTCAATGGTGGATGATCCACGCTTCGGCAGAAAGGGCCGGCCGTTCCATATTGACTAGCTCGACGGCCGGGTTCGCCGGCGCCTCCCTCTTCGCGAGCATCGTCGTCATAGTTCGACGACCCGGAGATCGGGATCGAGCAGCCGGAGGTCACCCGGGTCGGAGGTGACGACCCGCTGGCGCGCTCGCCGGGCGCAGATCACGACGTGGGCGTCGGCGATGTCGGACGTCGCGCTGGCGGCGAGGAGCCGACCGACGCTGGTGGCGTCGGCCCGATCGAGGGGGACGACATCGGTCGTTGGCTGGCGCACGAGGCGGGCGAGCCGCACCTGCCGCGCCGGCGCCCGGACGACCTGGGCCAGGGCCGTGGCAGGAATAGTCACGCCTGACCCCGCCTCACGGGCGCGGGCCAGCAGCGCCAGGACGTGGCGGTCGTTGCGCTCCAGGGCGATCAACGCCCCGGCATCGAGCGTGACGCCGGCCATCAGGCGGCAGATGTCGCCCGGTCGGTGCTTTCGAGGATGCCGTCGGCCCAGGACCGCTCCTCGTCGGTCAGTGGCCCCCCGGTCTGGCGCAACGCCTCGGCCAGCAACGCGCCCCAGCCGGCGACATCGTCGAGGGCGACCCCGACCGCGTGCTGGACGAACCCGGAGACGCTCGACGCCGAGCCGGCATCAACGAGGGCACGGATCCGTTCGAGCTGGCCCTCGTCGAGGGTCACCGTCACCTTTTTCGTCGCCATACCATCCACCATATCAATGCGTCAGCGCCGGCGGGCATCGACAACCAGGACCTGGAAGGGGTCGAGGCGCAGGGCCGGCGTTACGGCGCGACCGAAGCGGGTGGTGAGCTCGGCGTCGGTGCCAGCCGGCCAGCCCAGGAGCGCCGGCCACTCGATGTCGATGGCCTGGGGCTCGGCGGAGGGGTTGCGGAGGCAGGCGGTGGCCTCGTCGCCCTTGTGAGCGGCGAAGCCGTAGATGTCGCCGGCGGCCGGGTTGCCGAGGACAAGGCGGCTACGAGCCAGGACGTGGGCGCGGCTGCGGGCCCACGCCAGCGCCTCGGCCAGCACCGCCCATTCGGCCTCCGACAGCGAGCCGGGGGCCACGTAGAAGTCGTGGTGCAGGGTCCCCCGGCCGGCGGCCAGCCAGCAGTGGCGGGCCCAACCGTCGGAGTCGCCAGCGTCTCGGTAGCCGCCGCCGCCTGGACCGCGGCCATCGCCAACGGCTGGCTCCACGATGCTGAACACCACCAGGGCGGACACCGGCAGCGCCGCCGGGCGGTAGGTCTGGAGGCAGGCGTCGATGTAGGTGTCGAAGCGGTCGAGGCGGGAGCCACCGAGCGTGGCCTCGGTGTCGTCGAGCCCGCCCCGCCACACGAAGTCGACCGACGACAGCCACCACGGCGACGGGTGCGACCCAATAGTGAAGGCCACCACCGCATCGGGGCGCACGGCGCGGATGCCGGCGACGAGCCCGCGGAACACCTCCACCTGGGCGGTGCGGGCGCCGGGCCCGACGGGGTGCCCGTGGTCGGGCTCCTCGCAGGTGAAGGAGAGGCCGTCGAGCTTCCAGTAGCCGACGCCGGCCGCCGTCCAGCGGGTGAGCACGTCGGCCAGATGGGCCCGGTAGCGGGTGCCGGCCGCGCACAGGAGCCCAGCCCGGCGGTCGATCTCATAGCCGTGGGCGCCGGCCCACGCCATCCGGTCGAGCCGGCGCTGGGCGTAGCCGCCGAGGGCGCTGAGCCAGAGGCCGATGGGGGCGTCGATCCGGTCGAGGCCGGCGGGGAACTTCGTCGGGTCCATCCGCCCCCATAGCCCGGTGGCCGGCGCCCAGTCGCCCTCCCAGCCGTCGTCGAGGGCGACGAAGTCGAGGGCCAGGCCATGGCGGGCGGTCACGCCGGCGAAGCCCTCGACCTCGGCCTGCACCGACGCCTCGTCCATGAGGCCAGTGGCGCCCAGGTGGTACCAGTTGTTGGTGAGGGTGACGAGGCGGGGCGGTTGGGGCCGGATGGTGTCGACGTAGTCCCAGAACTCCTCCAGCCCGCCGGCGCCGAGGACCACGGCCGGGGTCGTGTAGGGGCCAGCGTCGAGGTCGACGGCCACGGGCAGGGCGAAGGTGGCGCCTCGACCGCCGGGGCCGGCCAGGTTCTCGGCCACCGGGTGTTCGATGCCGGCGAAGAAGCCCGGACCGAAGAGAGGCTGGCCGAGGCCGACGGGGCCGGCGTTGTAGGCCACCGGCTCGCCGGTGGTCTCCGGTCCATCGACGGTGACGCCGGCCCAGCGGTCGAGCTCGACGCGCTCCAGACGACCGGTGCCGGCGACCTCGGCCCACTTGCGGACCACGCCGGCGGCGGTGTCGGCCTCGAGGACGATGCGGACGGTGAGGGTGGGGCCGGCGCTCAGGGCCCAGGACAGGCGGCGCCCGACGTGCTCGACATCGCCGGCCGGCGCCAGGTCGGCGTCGGTCCACCGCCGGCCGTCGATGGTGACGGCGATCTCGGGCCCGTCGACCGCGAGCTCCGCACCGTCCACCACGACCGCGGCGGTGCGGGGCCGGCCGGCGACCGGGTGGAAGCGGCGGGCGGTCCGGCCGGCGTCGACGTTCACGCGCCGAGCAGCAGCTCGAGCACCCGGAGCTGGTTGCGGGCCCGGCGCAGGTTGTGGCCGGGCCCGTCGACGCGGAAGTAGACATCGCCCCGCAGGTGGTCGGTGAGGAAGCGGGCCGCAGCCTCCAGGGCCATCAGCGGACCGGCGAGAGGCAGGAGGTCGAGCTCGCCGGCAGTCAGGAAGCCGGCGCCGGTGGCGGCGTAGCCGTCGAGCACGGCGCCGGCAACGGCCGCATCGATCGTGACGGCGTCGATGTCGGCGTCCTCCCCACCTCGTACCGCGCCGGAGCGGACGAGGTCGCCAACGTCGAAGAGGATGGTGCCGGGGCCGACGGTGTCGAGGTCGACCAGGCAGAGCGCCTCGCCGGTGGCCTCGTCGACGAGGAGGTTGTCGGCCTTGGTGTCGTTGTGGACGGTGCGTTCGGGCAGGCGGCCATCGAGGCGGGCGGCGGCCACCTGGGCGGCGATGCCGGCGTGGGCGAGGACGGCATCGACATCGGCGGCGCACGCCGCGGCCCGGCCCCGCTCGTCGGTGGCCCGGGCTTGGTCGAGAGCGGCGAGGCGCCGGGGGATGTCGTGGAAGCCACCGATGACTTCGGCCGGCGGCGGGGCCAGGTCGGCCAGGTCGGCGACCAGCCGAGCGGCGACGCCGGCGGCGGCCGCGGCCTGGGCGGACCCGTCGAAGCGGGGGTGACTGCAGGCCCGGTCGATGAGGGCGAGGGTACGCCAGGGCGCGCCGGCGGCGTCGAGGGCGAACGGCCGACCGTCGGCCGCCGGCCACAACCGGACGGCCCGGCGGGGGTCACCGGCCTTCGCTCCCAGATGGGCGGTGACCCGGACGAAGTTGTCCATGAGGAGGTCGAGATCGCCGAAGACGGCGGTGTTCAGCCGCTGATGGACGACCGCCGGCGCCCCGCGGTAGCGGGCGAGGAACGTCTGGTGGATATGGCCTCCGCCGAGCGGGCGGAAATCTGTCAGCTCGCCGGCGATACCGAACAGCGGGCCCAGCGGCACCCGGCCGCTAGAAGCGCCCAGGCTTGCGATTGCCGCCCCGGCCCGACATCGGCGAGGTGGCGGCCAGCGCCTCGGCGGCGTCGAGGGCGGCGTTGTCGAGCGCCCCGGCCCGCCGGACCACGACGACCGTCGGCACCAGGACCTCGGCCACGACAGACTCGGGCGTCAGGATCGCCGCCAGCGTCACGACGGGCGGCGGCGGGGCGATGGCAGCCGGCGGGGCGACCCGCTCGGCCGGCGACGCCGCCCACTGGGTCATGGTCGGCGCCGGCGGGGCGACTGACCGCGCCGGCGCACGGGTGCCAACACAGGTGTCCCAGGCCGGCTCGGCCCAGGCCTCGGGCGCCGGCGGATCCAGGAGCCCGGCGCCGCGGCCGGCGCCACCGAACGGCCCGCGGGGCGGGTGGAGCCGGGCACCACCGAACCAGTTGCCGTCCCCGAACCAACTACCGCCGCCGGGGCCACCGGGACCGGGGCCGGCGGGGCCGAAGGCCAAGCCCGGGCCGTCGCCGAACCAGCGGGTGGCGGCCACGAGCATCATGCCCACGAGGAGCAGGATGCCAGCGAGGCGGGCCGGGCCGCCCAGGTCGGAGCCGGTGCGGACGAGGATCTGCGGGGTCGGCGAAATGGTCGGCGGGACGACCGGCGGCACCACCGGGGGCGTACCCACCGGCGTGAGGGTGACCGTCGCCTTGGCCGACGCTGTCACCCTCGTGCCGTCGTTGTCGACGGCGATCACCGTGACGGTGTCGGTCTGGGAGTCGCCAGCCTTGCCGGTGAAGTTGCCGTCGAAGGCGCAGCTGTAGGCCCCCCCGTTTGCGGCCAGCACCACGCCGATAGCGCAGCTGCCCCGGCCGTTGATGTCGCCGTAGATGTCATCGACGAGCGAGGTGGTGGTGATCGGCTCGAAGCTGGTGTTGGTGACGACCACGGTGAACCGGAAGGTGCCGCCCGGCGCGGGCCGGCTCAGGG
>JANMRJ010000997.1:0-7255 GCA_031370985.1 Acidimicrobiales bacterium | reverse complement strand
GTCGCCACCCGCGCCGTGCGACGGGCTATCGGCTGAAGTTATTCGTGCTCCCTGGACCTATTGACCCGGCCGATGCTGGCGACTGTGAGTTACTGGCCCCGGCCGATGCCGGCGACTGTGAGTTACTGGCCCCGGCCGATGCCGGCGACTGTGAGTTACTGGCCCCGGCCGATGCCGGCGACCTTGAGAACTCGGGGCTCGACGCCGGCGGCCCGCCAGGCCTCATAGCCGATCCCCTTGCGCTGGCTGTACGGGCCGGCGGCCTTCACGAAGGCGGACTCGATGGCGCCAATGTCGACACCCTCGGAGGACGAGGCCAGTTCGGCCTTGAGATCCATGCGCTCCTGGGCCAGGTGCAGGCGGCTCAGGGCATCAGCCGATGCCAGTCGCTCGTCAATGGCGAGCAAACGGCGCTCGATGCCTTCCGGCGTCCTCTTTCGGCCTCGGCGGGGCTTGTTGGCCTCCAGCGCTTCCAGATAGCGACGCACGGCTCGGCCCTGCTCGCGACCTTCCGCCAGGGCTTCCTTGTGAGCGTCTGACATCGAACGAGGCGCCTTCTCGGCCGGTGCAGCGGACTTCTTTGCCAATCTATTTCTCGCTATCCCCGCCGGTCGTGGGTGAGCCTCAGAAACAATACCAGTGCCGCGCTGGTCATTCGGTGATCCTTCATATCGCGATGTGGACGAGGAGCCGGGCATCGGCACCATGAATCCGCGTAGTGACGACATCGCCGTCATTGGCCTTCTGCTGCCCGGTTCACGGCTCGGTCCAGAGGCCTCGATCGCCGAGGACCTGTTTCAATAGCGTCGGCCGGTCGGAGAGGATGGCATCGACGCCGAGGTCGAGGAGCGACTCCATCTGCGCCCGGTCGTTGATCGTCCAGGCGTGGACCCCGACGCCCCGCCGGCGGGCGGTGGCGACGAAGCGGCGGTCGAGCAGGGGCAGCCGGCCCTGGCGCACTGGCACCTGGGTGCAACCGGCGGCGGACCGGGGAACGGGCACGCCGAAGCTGGCGAGGCGCAATCCCAAGATCTCCATCCGCCCCATCCAGGTGCAGATTCGGTCGCCGGCCTGGCGGCGCAGTGCCATGACGGTCCGGTCGGAGAACGAGCCGATGCACACACGGTCCTGGGCGCCGGTCCGTTTGACGGCGGCGACCAGTGGTGCTGCCGCGGCAAGGTGCTTCGCATCGACATGAATGCGCAGGTCCGGCCAGGCGCCCAGCACGTCCTCGAGGAGAGGAATGGGCTCGTCGGCCACACGTGCCCGGCGGACGCGGGCGTACGGGAGGTCACCCACCTCGCCGGTCATATCGGTGACCCGGTCGAGCGTGTGGTCGTGGAAGGCGAGAAGGACGCCATCGGCGGTGGCGTGGACGTCGGTCTCGACATAGGCGTAGCCCATGGCCACCGCGGCGGCGAAGGCCGCCATGGTGTTCTCGGGCTGCTCGGCTGCGCCGCCCCGGTGGGCGACGGGAATCACGCCCTTCCAGTCGAGGAAGGGCCAGTGGCGGGCCGTCAAGGCGTCACCGGTCCGAACTCGAATAGCCGATGCCGGGCGCCATGGCCATTGGATGCGACCCGGTGACGGTGTCCGGGGGTGAACTGGCTCGCTCTCTCAAGACCGGCTCGGCGCTCCTCGCCGCGGGCTGTGCCTGCGTGCGCCGGCCAATCTATCGGCCACCGGCCCCGACGGAGGGGCCCCGTCCCTCGAACTGGGGTCACCTGGTGCGATATCTGACCCTGAGCGTCCCCAGTTCGGTCCCGTGGGGAACGAATGGCGTGCCGGACGCGAAACAGCCGCCCCGGGGGGCGGCTGCTGGCGACGATATCGTGGATGGCGCCCCGACCGCCTGACGGCGGACCAGGCGGGCAGGGGCGCCACACACAATGTGACAGATGCGCTGGCTAAATGCAAGCCACATCTAGAAGTTTCTCCCTCTGTACACAGATTGTTCCCTCGGAGGGGTCCGCCGCTGCGTACGGAACGTCGAAACGCTAGGCCGGCCGGGCCTCCCGGGGGGCCATGCCGGCACGGGAGGGCCGGCGCCGGCGGGCCCGCTCCGACGCGGGCCGGATCACCATGCGCAGGCGCACGTTGTGGGGCGTGACCTCCACGCACTCGTACTCGGCGATGAACTCCAGGGCCTGCTCCAGCGACAGGATGCGGGGCGGCGGCAGCCGGACCAGTTCCTCCGCCGTCGAGGAGCGCACGTTGGTCAGTTTCTTCTCGCGGCAGGCGTTGACATCCATCTCGTCGGCCCGGGAGTTCTCGCCCACGATCATGCCCTCGTAGATGTCCACGCCCGGGCCGACCAGCAGCTCCCCGCGGTCCTGGAGGCCCATGAGGGCGTAGGTGTTCGTTTGGCCACGGCGGTCGGCCACAATGCTGCCGCTGTTGCGGGTACGCAGCTCGCCGTGCCAGGGCTCGTAGCCCTCGAAGACGTGGTGGAGGATGCCTGTGCCGCGCGTCTCAGTCATGAACTCGGTGCGAAAGCCGATCAGGCCCCGGGCGGGCACGAGGTACTCAATGCGGATCCAGCCGGTGCCGTGGTTGACCATCTGTTGGAGGCGGCCCTTGCGGGTGGCCAGCAGGCGGGTGACCACGCCCAGGTGCTCCTCGGGCACGTCGACCGACAGCCGGTCGACCGGCTCGTGCACCTTGCCGTCGATCTCCCGGGTGACGACCTGGGGCTTGCCGACGGTGAGCTCGAAGCCCTCGCGGCGCATGATCTCCACCAGGATGGCCAGCTGGAGCTCACCCCGGCCCTGGACCTCCCAGGTGTCGGGCCGCTCGGTGGGGAACACCCGGAGGGAGACATTGCCCACCAGCTCGGTGTCGAGGCGGGTCTTGACTTGGCGGGCGGTCATTTTGGAGCCGTCCTGGCCGGCGAGCGGGGACGTATTGATGCCGATGGTGACGGCCAGGCTGGGCTCGTCGATGAGCATGACCGGGAGGGGTCGGGGGTCGCTGGCATCGGCGAGGGTCTCGCCGATGGTGACCTCGGACAGGCCGGCGACGGCGATGATCTCGCCCGGCCCCGCCTCGGCCGCGTCCACCCGCTCGAGGCCCTCGGTCACGTACAGCTCGACGATCTTGACCTTCTCGATCGTGCCGTCGGCCTTGCACCACGCCACCGTCTCGCCCTTGTGGATGATGCCCTCACGCACGCGGCAGATGGCGAGGCGGCCCAGGTAGGGCGACCGGTCGAGGTTGGTGACCAGCGCCTGCAGGGGGTGACCGGTCTCCTCTTCGTCGTACTCCGGCGCCGGGATCCGCGAGATCAGCAGGTCGAACAGTGGCTGGAGGTTGGTGCCCGCCGCCCCTTGCTCCATAGTGGCCCAGCCCGCCTTGGCGTTGGCGTAGACGATGGGGAACTCGATCTGCTCGAAGTCGGCATCGAGGTCGAGGAACAGCTCGTAGACCTCGTCGACGACCTCCTTGATGCGGGCGTCGGGCCGGTCGACTTTGTTGATGACCAGGATTACCGGTAACCGGGCCTCCAGCGCCTTGCGCAGCACAAAGCGGGTTTGGGGCTGCGGGCCGTCGGCCGCATCGACCAGCAGCAGCACGCCGTCGACCATGGTCAGGGCGCGCTCTACTTCGCCGCCGAAGTCGGCGTGGCCGGGTGTATCGACGATGTTCAGTTTCACGTCACCCTGCTTCTCAGAGTGGTAGTGCACCGCGGTGTTCTTGGCCAGGATGGTGATGCCCTTCTCCCGCTCAAGGTCCATGGAGTCCATGACCCGCTCGTTGACATCCTGGTTGTCACGGAAGATGCCGGACTGCCACAGCATGGCATCGACGAGCGTGGTCTTCCCGTGGTCGACGTGGGCCACGATGGCGAGGTTGCGCAGGTCTTGGCGCGCGGGCATGAAGGGCCTTTCGGTAGGGCTGCCGCGGCGATAGGGCCGCCAGCGGGTCCATTCTACGTGGTGGGCGGGAGGGAGAGTGCGACCGCCCGCGTATTGTGGGCCATCGACGTAGGAAGGAGCCGCTGATGCAGCTGGCGATGATCGGCCTGGGGCGTATGGGGGCCAACCTGGTGCGGCGCCTGATGCGCGACGGCCACGAGTGCGTGGTCTACGACGTGAACCCCGGCTCGGCCACGGCGCTGGAGGCCGAGGGGGCGGTGGTGGCAACCTCCCTGGAGGACCTGGCCGCGAAGCTGACCACGCCCCGGGCGGCCTGGATCATGGTGCCCGCCGCCTTCGCCGGCGACACGGCGATGGCCCTGGCCGAGCACTTCGAGCCCGGTGACATCATCATCGACGGCGGCAACTCCTACTACCGCCTCGACATCGAGCGGGCCGCGGCGCTGGCGCCGAAGGGGATCCACTACGTCGATGTAGGCACCAGCGGCGGCGTGTTCGGGCTGGAGCGGGGCTTCTGCCTGATGGTGGGGGGGGAACCCGACAGCTTCCGCCACTTGGAGCCGCTTTTCGCCACCATCGCCCCCGGCGTCGACGCTGCGGCGCGGACCCCCGGCCGGGTGGGTGAGCCGACGCCGGCCGAGCACGGGTACCTCTACTGTGGGCCGAACGGCGCCGGTCCTTTCGTGACGATGGTCCACAACGGCATCGAGTACGGGTTGATGGCGGCCTATGCGGAGGGCCTGGCCATCTTGCGCAAGGCCAATATCGGCAAGCACGCCGGCGCCGCCGACGCGGAGACCGCGCCGTTGGCCAATCCCGAGGCCTACCAGTACGACATCGACACCACCGAGGTGGCCGAGGTCTGGCGCCGGGGGAGCGTGGTCGGCTCGTGGCTGCTCGACCTCACCGCCTCCGCGCTGTTCAAGGACCCCGACGTCGCCGGCTTCAGCGGCCGAGTGTCGGACTCGGGCGAGGGCCGGTGGACGGTACTGGCCGCGGTCGACGAGGGGGTCCCCGCCTACGTCCTCACGACCGCCCTGTTCGAGCGGTTCAGCTCCCAGGGCGAGGGCGACTTCGCCGACAAGGTGCTCTCCGCGATGCGCAAAGAGTTCGGGGGCCACGCCGAGAAGCGGGTAGAGCCGGCGGGCGGACGAGGGCTCTAGTTCTCGATGAGGTAGAGGAGGGTGGCCCAGTGACTGGCCCGTGAGGGCCGGTGCAGAAGGCATTCACTGGCCCGGTCATCGAGGAGGGTGGCCCAGTGACTGGCCCGTGAGGGCCGGTCCAGAAGACGCCACTGGGCCGCCCCTCGAAGAGAGTGGCCCCGGCGACCGGCATCGGGCCAGTGCACCGGCCAGCGACGACTGGTCGAGCGGTTTCGACAGGTAGTCGTCCATTCCCGCGGCCAGGCACTTCTCCCGGTCGCCGACCATGGCCGACGCGGTGAGGGCGATGATCGGAATCCGGTCCGTACCGGCCTCGCCGCGACGGATCAGGTCGGTGGCCTCATAGCCGTCCATGACGGGCATGCGGCAGTCCATGAGGACGGCGTCGTAGCGGTTGCGCCCCACGGCGGCGACCGCCTCTGCCCCGTTGTTGACCACGTCGACCACGCAGCCGAGGCGCTCGAGCATGGCCACGCCGACGAGGCGGTTGATGCCCGTGTCGTCGGCGAGGAGCACCCGCGTGCCGGCGAGCACCCTGGCGGGAGCCGCCGGTGACGGTGGGGCGATGGCGGGGGCGCCCCCCGCCTCACCGAGAAGGACATCGAACCAGAACGTGCTGCCGGCGCCGACCACGCTGTCGAACGCCAGCGTGCCGCCCATCAGGTCGACGAGCTGGGCGCAGATCGCCAGTCCGAGGCCCGTCCCGCCGAACCGGCGGGTCGTGGAGCTGTCGGCCTGGGAGAAGGGGTCGAGGAGGATGTGGCGGACCGCGGGATCGATGCCGATGCCGGTGTCGGCGATGCTGAAGCGGAGCAGTCCGCCCCGAAGGGCGCTGACGGACATCGTCACGCAGCCGGCGTCGGTGAACTTCACCGCGTTGCTCGCCAGGTTGGCCAGGATCTGCCGTAGCCGGAGCGAGTCGCCGGACACCATGGTCGGGACATCGGCCGCCAGCTTCAGTTGGAAGACGAGACCCTTGCCATCGGCCTGGGTCGAGATGAGGCGGGCCACGCTGCCGACCGCGTCCGGCAGGTCGAACTCGACCTGTTCGAGATCCAGCTTCCCAGCTTCGATCTTCGAGAAGTCCAGGATGCCATTGATCAGGGTCATGAGGGTCTGGCCGGACTCACGCAGCGCCAGCAGCTGCGACCGCTGGGTGGTGTCGAGGTCGCTGTCGAGAAGCAGCTCGGCCAGGCCCAGGACGCCGTTCATGGGCGTGCGGATCTCGTGGCTCATGGTGGCGAGGAACGCCGACTTGAGCCGCGATGCCTGCCGGGCCTGGGCCAGAGCCGCGGCCACGTCCGCCTCCAGCCGCCGGCGCTCCGTCGCGTCGTGGAAGCTCCACACGCGACCCACGACCTCGCCGCCGACCCGTTGCGGCTTGGAGGTCCGCTCGAAGACCCGGCCGTCCCCGAACTCGAGGACGTCGTCGCTCTCGACCTCGGGATGCTGGTAGAGCGCCTCGACCTTCGCTGCGAACGCTTTGGGGTCGGCGAGCTGCCCGAGCACGCTGGCGAGCACCTGCCCGTCGTCGCCGGCCTGGAGCAGGGCCGCTGGGAGCCGCCACATCTCCGCGAACCGCCGGTTGTAGCTGGTGATCCGGCCGGCGGGATCCACGACCAGGATGCCCTCGGCGGTGGCGTCGAGGGTCGCGGCCAGCAAGGACATGGCCTCCTCGAGGGCCTTCTCGTCGCGCTTGCGGGCACTGATGTCCTGGAACTGGCCGACCCAGCTGATGGGGTTGCCGTGTTCGTCGCGCAAGAACGTCATGTTGGCGATGGCCCACACGATGCCGCCGTCGGGCCGGACGAACCGCTTCTCGCACTGCCAGACCGAGATCTCGGCGCGCAGGATCCGCCAGGCGGCGTCGATGTCGCGCTGGCGGTCGTCGGGGAAGGTGAACTCCTGGTCGCGGCGCCCGAGCAGCTCGGCCTGGCTCCGGCCGAGAAGCTGGCACAGCGCGGCGTTGACCCGGACGTACTCCCCGTCGGTGTTGAACAGGGCCATCCCGATGGGTGCGGCGTCGAACGCGGTGTCGAAGTAGCGCTGGGCCTCGGAGGCCACCCGGTCGCGGTCGGGCTCCACGATCAGGCAAAGCGCGCCGGGGGAGCCGTCGGCCAGGCGCCGGGCGCTCAGCTCGACGGTCAGTGGCACACCGTTGGGTCGCAGGGCATGCAGTCGGCCCCGGAAGGTGCCGGCGCCGGCGCCGGCCAGCCA
>JANMRJ010000991.1:0-12217 GCA_031370985.1 Acidimicrobiales bacterium | reverse complement strand
GAGGAGGGCGACGCGCGCGCGCGGGTTCGGCTGGGCATCGTCCGGATAGACAGGCCCGGGCAGGATCGGGGGGCGCGGGGCGGAGGTGAAGTCAAGGGCCGTGCCCACGCTGTTCGCCGCGGCGTCGCGGGCGGTCATCGGCTGGAGCCGCCAGTTGTCCTCGATGAAGCGAAGGATCGACGTAAAGTCGTATGTCGTCGAGTCGATCCGACCGGGTGGTGCGTAGGGCGACACGAACAGCGCAGGTACACGCATCCCGTAGCCGTTTGCGTCGACGGTCGGAGGCGGCACGTGGTCAAACCAGCCACCCCAGTCGTCCCATGTCAGGACGAAGAGGCTGCTCGCCCAGCTCGAACTCTGCATGAGCGCCACGATCTGGGACGCCCCATAGACCTGCCCGATGGCGACATCCCCCGGCGGATGCTCGCTGGCTCCCGAAGGCGCGATGAACGCGACCGCCGGCAACGTTCCATTGGCGAGGTCGTCGTGGTACTGGCTCACATCGACGATCCGACCGGCCAGCTGTGGATCCTTGATGAAGCGATCGAAATTCAGCAACGGGACCCAGGTCGTCTGGGAATCCTGCGGGGAGCCGGTCAGGTTCCGGAAGGTGATGCTCGGGTCGTAGTTCTGGACGTAGAACTTCCAGTCGACGCCGGCGGCCTGGAGGCGATCGAAGATCGTGTCGAAGGTGTAGCCGTCCGCGGGCACCGATCGGGCGCCGGCCTGGCCGGAAACCCAGAACATGTGGTTCTCCTTGCTGCCTCCGACATCCGAGCTGAAGAATCGGTTCGCGAGGACCGATGTGGACGCAAGGTTCCAGTAGAACGGCAGATCCGACCCGTCGTAGTAGCCCATGGCCGTATCGCCGGGCAGATTGCGCCTGTTCTGGGCGGCAATGAAGCCATCGAGCTTGCCACCGTTCAGGGCCATCGCCGCGACCTCAGTCCCATGGCTGAGGTCCACCGACCGCCGGGAAGGCAGGTGGTACGGCGCGACGCAGCCCGCGGATGGAGTGGCCGGGTCGCGCGGCATGCACGTGGTCGGCGGCGGTCCGTTCGCTCCGGGGTAGGTCCCGAAGTAATTGTCGAACGTGTGGTTCTCCTGCATCAGGACCACGACGTGCTCGATGGGCGTCGTCGGCTTTGGGGACGGCAGTGGTCCCGCGCCTCGTGCACCGGGCGCGAGGGCCAGGCCGGCGATCGCCAGTGCGGCGATCGAGCGGATCAGCCTCCTCGCGGGTGTCGCCTGGCGGAGCCGGGTCGACCGCCGCGTACGGCTCTCGTGTTCGGTCTCGTGCATGAATGAACCTCGGTCGGCGTTCGTCATCGCCGCAGTTGATAGATCTGGATGACCACCCGGTCGCGGGACGATCCGTCAGCGTCACGCGTCACCGCATGCTGCTCGTAGACCAGCTGACCGCTGTACTTCGCGATGTAGCGGCGGAGCGTCGAGCTGAAGAAAGGCGATCGCGACGCAGACCAGACGTCGAAGGCCGCGTATTGGATCTCCAGCGTCTGGATCGATCGATCCGGGTTCAGGATCGGGTCATAGGCGGGGTTGCGGCGCTGAGGGTTCGGGCTGACGCTCAGGGCCAGGGAGCGGCGGTTCCCGTAGAACTGGATCACATTGGACAACGTCGGGCCGATGGTCATGAACGTGGCGCCCGCAGGCACGTGATCACGGATCCACATCCCGGCCTCGCGCCCGCCCGGCAGGCCCCCGGTTCCGGCCAACGACCCTTGGGCGCTCGTCGTCGAGACCGTCGCGAGGGTCGTGGGCACGACGCTGAGCACCATCACCAAGGGAACCACGATCGACGCCAACGCACGTGCCCCGATCATCCGGCGCGCGTCGAAACCCAGTCGCTCCAGCCGATCGTGGAGCCAGTCCGACCACGGCGCCTCGATCGCGCGAGCGGCGACGAGGGCGAGGGCCGGCGCCATCGGGAGCAGGTACTGATAACCCTTGACCGGCCACGCCTCGAAGAAGGCAAGCGGAATGAAGACCCATGCGAGCAGCAGGCGATCCTGCCAGCCTCCTGTCCGGATGGCGGCGAGCAGCCCGAGAACGACGAAGATCAGGAGAATCGGACCGACCGCACCCGCCAGCACCTCGAAATAGAAGGTGCCGGTGTGGTTCGGTTGGCGCAAGACCTGCCACAGGAAGAACTGCCGAGCGGTGTCCGACGCACCGCTCAGGATGATCGCGGCCGGGTACGGGGAAATCGCGACGAGGAACGCGCCGGCGGCGATGGCCAGGCGTCGCGGACCGAGCCGGACCGTTGGCGTCATCAGGGCGAATGCGATTCCGACCACCACGGCGAGCACAGCCGTCTCCTTGGCCAGCACGGTCAGGCCGGCGGCGAACGCCGAGGCGTACAGCCACCGCGGGGTGGCCGTCGCGGCATATCTGGCCAGGAAGTACATGGCCAGGAGCCAGAGTGTCATCTCGGGACCGTCGAGCAGGATCTGCCGCGAGACCGCCACGTGGTACGGCAGGAGTGCAAGCGTCGCGGCGGCAAGCAATGCGACCCGGCGCGAGAACATCAGGCCGCCAAGCAGATAGGTCAGGCCAATCGCCGCCACGCCGAACCCGACCGACAGGAAGCGTCCTGCGACATCGTTGACGCCGAACTGGTAAATGACCGAGAGCAGGAACTGGATCAGCAGGGGATGAGCCCGGAAGATGGCGAAGAACTGCTGGTAGTCGGTATTGCCGGCGAGAGCCGCGGCCTGCCCCGAATACACTGCCTCATCGCTGTTCAGCCCGACACTGTTGATGTTGGCGAGTCGGATGACGGCGCCGACGACGAGGATCGCAGTGATGCCGACGATCGCCACCCGGCGCTCGGCAGCGTCACGCTCCGCCACGGACCCGTGCGCGCGAGTGGCCGTCCAGGTCGTATCGGTCAACGTCAACGAGGATCCCCGTGGTGCGTCGGGCGTGCCGATACGGCTGGGGCCTCCCCGCCCGGAACCTGCATCGTCGGGTCGCCCTGGTGGTCCTTCAACGCTTCGCCCCCGTTGCTTCGCGAGTCGACACGGATGGCTCCGGGCGACGGTCAGTCGCGACGATGGCCAACGCCGATCTCGATCGTTGCCTCTCGCGAGAAACGGCCACGAGATGTTCGCATAGGCAGTCGGTTTGCGCCGCTCGGCCGCAAGAGTGGATTCGGAGCCGCTCGGGTCTGCTGCCTTCGTCACGGCATGGGACGCACGGTGCGATCCGGTGCGGTCCAGAGCGGTCCTCGTGCACGACCGGGGGCGCAGGCGAGCCTTTGGGCGGTGCCTCCTCAACTCGGCGGGTTCGGGCTCGCGGTTCGCTTGCCCGTTCCACGTTGCCAACGCGCAACGGCAATGCACCGGGGATCCACGACTCTCCCGGATCGGCCATGGTCCGATCGTCCAACCGCCGTAGGACCGATGGGCGATCCCGGCTGACCGGGCCGAGTGGTGCGCGGCCGCAAATAGCCCGATTGCCGGGGCTCGGACTCCGCCCCTTCGTGCGCGGTACGTCGCGATGAACCGCCAGTGCAGCGTCACCCGATACCGTCCTCTGGACGATGGTCATGCCCGCCGGCATAGCCATGTCGGACCAGCGCAGGACCGTCTCCTGCCCCGCCGCCGACGGACCTGCTGACCATCTTCTCTCTCGACCAACGAGGCGGGTTCGGGTGTCATGCATGAGCGCTCCGGTCTTCCCCCAACCCATCCCAGCGCGTCTGCCACCGGACCACGGCTCACGGCCTGTTCGCGCCGTCGAGACCTGACGCGATCAGAGGTCAGCTGATGCGATACAAGTCGACCCCGATTTCGATTCGTCATGCCGCCCTACCCGCGGCGTTGCCCCAACGACCCGGCCGAGCTGACAGGCCGCGACCGGTCTGGCTCATGCTCCTGCTCCTTCCAGCGCTCGTCCTGCCGTGGTCGTCGGCGAGCGCCGGCAGTGGCATCAGCCTCACGCCGCCCATCAGTCCGGTCGGTGCGACGATCCAGGTCACCGGACAGGGGTTCTCGCCGAACTCGCGCGGGCAGATCCTGTTCGACGGCACAAACGCCGGGATGCCCACCTACCGCGTCGACCACTCGGGGAACCTCAAGACGTCGTTCAAGGTCCCCATGACGGCCGCGCTCGGATCTCACATGATCGCGGCTTCCTCGGCGAACAAGCAGCTCAAGGCGTCGACGGTCGTCGCGACGGCCGCTCTCCTGGTCGACGCGGTCGCGACGCCGACGCCCGACCCGACGCCGACGCCGACGCCGACGCCGACGGCCACGCCGATGCCGACGGCCACGCCGACGCCCGCGCCGACGCGGACGCCTGCTCCCACGGCCACACCCGCACCGACCGCGCCGACGGACGTGCAGCCCGCCTTCCCGATCCGGGCGGCGTTCTACTACCCGTGGTTCCCGGAGGCGTGGAATCAGCAGGGGATGAACCCGTTCACGAAGTACCACCCGAGCATCGGCTATTACGACAGCAGCGCTTCGTCGACGCTGGCCGCGCATCTGGCGGCCTTCCGCTACGCTGACATCGGCGCCGGCATCGCATCGTGGTGGGGCCAGGGCAGCGCGACTGACCGACGCTTTCCGCAGATCCTCGCGGCGACCGCCGGGGCGCCGACCCGCTGGACGATCTACTACGAGCCCGAGGGATTGTCCGATCCCAGCGTCAGCCAGATCACGTCGGACCTGACCTACCTGCGCGATCACTACGGGTCGGATCCGTCATATCTGCGGGTCGGAGGCAAGTTCGTCGTCTTCGTCTACGGCGATGCGGCTGACGGATGCGGCATGGTCGATCGGTGGACGCAGGCCAACGCCGGCATCGGCGCATACCTCGTCCTGAAGGTGTTCCCGGGCTACAGGACGTGCACCAACCAGCCGTCGAGCTGGCACCAGTACGCACCGGCAGTCGCGACCGACAGCCAGGCTGGCTTCAGCTTCAGCATCAGCCCGGGCTTCAACAAGGCCAACGAGTCGTCGGCGCGCCTGGCACGTGACCCCGCTCGCTGGTCGAGCAACGTCCAGTCGATGATCTCGTCCGGCGCACCGTGGCAGCTCGTCACGACCTTCTCCGAATGGGGAGAGGGCACGGCCGTGGAGTCGGCCACCGAGTGGGCCAGCTCCTCAGGCTATGGCACGTATCTGGATGCCCTCCACAGCTCCGGTTCGCCGACCCCCACCCCCGCTCCGACGGCAACGCCGACTCCGACGGCAACGCCGACTCCGACTCAGACCCCGACCCCGATCCCGACCCCGACTCCGACGGTGGCCCCGACGGCCATCCCGACCGCGACGCCGACGCCGACCCCGACGCCCGCGCCGGGTTCGATCGATCACGTCGTCGTGGTCTGGCTGGAGAACGAGGAGGCGACATCGATCACCTCGAGCTCGATGCCCTACCTCTATGGGTTGTCCGCGACCTACGGACAGGCCGCCCAGTTCTATGCGGTCGCCCATCCGTCGCTGCCAAACTACCTCGCGCTGTGGTCAGGCTCGACCCAGGGGGTGACCGACGACGGCACCTACAACCTCGGCGCCGCGAGCCTGAGCAGCCAGATGGCCGCGGCCGGACGATCCTGGCGGACCTACGCCCAGGACTACCCGAGCACGGGTTGCAACCTCGGCAGTACCTACACCGGCGGCATCGATGGCGCAGGTGTGGCCGGGACCTATGCCCGCAAGCACAATCCGGCGCTGAGCTTCACCTCGGTCTCGGGAACGAGCCAATGCGCCAACATCCAACCGCTGAGCAACTTCGACCCGAGCGTCAACGTGGCGTTCGTCGTACCAAACCTGTGCAACGACGCTCATGACTGCTCGCTCGCGACCGCCGATACCTTCCTCAAGGGGTTCGTGCCCACGGTCATGGGCGCCTCGGACTGGGCTCACACCCTCCTCGTCATCTCGTTCGACGAGGGGTCGACCAGCACGAATGGGGGCGGCCGGATCTTCACGGCGGTCATCCGACCGGGCCTGTCGGGGGTCGTCTCGACGATCAACCACACCCATTACAGTCTGCTCCGGACCATCGAGACCCTGAACGGTCTGCCCTGCCTGGCGAACGCCTGCAGCGCCAACACGCTCGGTGAGTTCCTTCCCTGAGGGTTCGCCCGAGGCCCCTCCGGGGCTGGGTATGCGGTCAGGCGAGTCGTTCGATCAGGCTCCGTATAC
The DNA here is from genome assembly GCA_031370985.1 of Acidimicrobiales bacterium. Taxonomy (GTDB): domain Bacteria; phylum Actinomycetota; class Acidimicrobiia; order Acidimicrobiales; family AC-14; genus CADCTB01. The sequence continues at coordinate 6,038 of JANMRJ010000991.1, read as the reverse complement.
TTCCCCCACAGCCCGGGATTGATGGCGTCAGCCCGGGCACGGAGCCGATCGAGGGATTTCGTTGGCATCGAAGCCAGATCGACGTTCAGTCCCGCCGTGGCTCATCGTCGTCGGTGTCGCCGTGATCACCAGCGCCGTTGCCATGGCCGTGCTCTGGACGCGTTCGAACGCGGCGGCGCCCGGCAGAGATCCGTCGAAGGTGGCGCTGTCCGGGACGGGATCTCCGTCCGCACCGAGCCCCGGATCAGCATCAGGGTCCTCGGGTTCAACCGGGCCGACAACGGGCGCCACGCCCGGTGCTGCGCCCGACGCAACTCCGAGCCCGTCGCCGAACCCCGGGCCGACACCGACCGCGACAGTCCGCCCGACGTCCCGACCGACACCGACCACGACTCCGACCCGGGCTCCATCGCCGACTCCGACACCCACGCCGGCCACGGGGACCTGGCCGAAGATCGGGCACATCTATGAGATCGTCCTCGAGAACGAGGAGGCGAGCTCGATATTCGGGAGCTCGTCGGCGCCGTACACCAACAGTCTCGCCGCCACGTATGGACGCGCGACCAACGACACGGCCGTCGCCCACCCGTCCCTCCCGAACTATCTGGCTCTGTGGTCAGGCTCGACCCAGGGCGTGACCGATGACAGCGTCCACACGTTCTCGTCGGGCACGACCCTGGCCGACCAGATCGAAGCCAGCGGAAGGAGCTGGCACGTGGCGGCGGAGAATGTTCCGCTCGGGTGCTACATCGGCGCGTCGGCATCCGGCGGCGAGGACGGCTCGGGCGACTACGCCCGCAAGCACGAGCCGGCGATCAGCTGGACGAGCGTCTCGACCAACAAGACCCGCTGCGCACGGATCACCGACTTCACGCAGTTCAACCCCGGCGTCGGCAACTTCTGGTTCATCGCGCCGAACCTGTGCCACGACATGCACAACTGCTCGGTCTCGACCGGCGACGCGTGGCTCAAGGGGTTCCTGCCACGGATCCTGGGGTCGTCCGCCTTCGCGAGCGACGGCCTGATCATCCTGACGTTCGACGAAGGCTCGAGCAACCTCGGCGGCGGAGGCAAGGTCGCGACCATCGTGATCAGCCCAAAGGCCCGGAAGGCATTCGTGTCGAACACGAGCCACACGCACTACTCCGTGGTCCGGACGATCGAAGCGCTGTGGGGCATGCCCTGCCTCGCCCAGAGCTGCTCCGCGAACACGCTGCGGGAGTTCTTTCCGTAGGCGACGCGTCCTTGACGTCGAACGGGTGTCGCTATACTGCCGTGACACGCCGCCCCGGACGCGCCGAACCACGCCTGCGACGGAACTGAGGAGCGAGGGGCCTGCTTGGCTACGACACCCGGCGTGACCGACGAACCGCCCGTCCCGCGCCGACCGCGCCGACGAATGGCGCGACCCCGGATGTTGACGGCCTTCGCGGTTCTCAGCGGATCTGCCGCCGTTCTGGCGTTCATCCTGATCCGCTCGAGCGTGCTTGACCCGAGGACTGCCTCCGCCAGTGACGGCACGTCGACCTCGGCCGGGACCGACGGAACGACCGACTTCCGCTTCCTGCCCGCGATTGCCCGGCCATCCCCGGCTCCCACGGCTACCCCTGCGAGAACGCCGACCGCGCCTCCGGCATCGCTATCGGTCGGCTTGACCGATCAGACAAGGGCCTCGCTCACCGGGGTTGCCGTCGACGTCGCGTGGTCTGCTCCGGGTGGCAAGCCGATCGGGGCCGGTGCGACCCTCCAAACAGGAGTGGACGCGGCAAACCTCCGGACCGTCGCGAATTCACACGGCACGAGTCGGGTTGTCCAGACCGTGCAGACCGGACGCGATATTCGATATCGCGTCGATGTCACGCCATCGACCAGGACCGTGTCGTCGTCGGCCATCGTTGCCTTCCGCCTGCGCATGGTCGACGATCGCGACGCCGCGATCACGTATTCGGGGACCTGGGCCGATGCCGGCTATCCCGGCTACCTCCGATCGTCGGCCCGGTACAGTGTCGCGGGCGGGTCGAGCGCGACCTTCTCGTTCACAGGCCTGAGCGTCGCATGGATCGGACCGGTCGGTCCGGGCCGCGGTCGAGCCACCGTCAGCGTCGATGGCGGAGCCGCGTCGACCGTGTCGCTGGCGGACCGCCTGTTCCAGCCCCGGCGCGTCGTGTTCACCCGGTCGTGGGCCGAATCCGGCAAGCATGTGATCCGGATCACGCTCGCGAGTGGATCGCGCGGCACCGTGGGGATCGATTCGTTTGCCGTGCTGGGTCCACCCCAGAGCGTCCCGGCCGATCCGTCCGGGACGCCGACGCCAAGCCCGACCCCGACACCGAGCCAGCCGAGCGCGACCCTCCCGCTGCGCGGCGCCTTCTACTACGGCTGGTACCCAGAAGCGTGGCCGGCGTCCGCAGCGGGCGAGTCGAGATTCCACCCGTCGGCGGGACGCTATGACTCGAGTGAGGCGGCGATCCTGTCTGCCCAGGTGGCCGCAATGCGCTACGGCAGGATCGACGTCGGGATCGCGTCGTGGTGGGGTCAGGGAACCCGAACTGACGGCCGGATGCCCGAGCTCCTGGCGGCGGCGCACGGAACGGGCCTCGCGTGGGCCGTGAACGACGAAGTCGAGGAAGTCTCCGATCCGGCGAGTGCCACGATCAGCGCGACGCTCAAGTACGTCGCCGAGCAGTACGCGAGCGATCCATCGTACCTGCGGATCGACGGGCGCTTCGTCGTCTTCGTCGGGGCGGCGGCCGGCGACGATTGCACGATGGTTGCGCGGTGGGTCACCGCGAACACGGTCCACGCGTTCCTGGTGCTGCCCGCTGTCGCCGGATCTGCGGGTTGCTCAAGCCAGCCCGACCTCTGGTACGCGGCCGATCCGTCGATCGCCGATCTGGCCATCGACCGGTCGAGCTACGCCATCAGTCCCGGGTACTGGCGGCAGTCCGAATCCGCGCGATTGGAGCGCGATCCGGCGCGCTGGTCCCAGAGCATCCGGCAGATGGTCGCGTCGAATGCGTCGCTCCAGCTGATCGCCAGCTTCAACCAGTGGGCGGATGGGTCCAGCGTCGAGAACGCCACGGAGTGGTCGTCGGCATCCGGGTTCGGAACCTACCTCGACGCGCTCCATGTCAACGGGGCGACCGGGGACATCGGTTCGAGCAGCCCGACACCGGGCACCGGACCGGTCGATCCGGTCCTCGTCGGAGCAGGGGCAATCGCCTCCTGCGGCAACACGAACGATGAAGCGACCGCGGCGATCCTGGCCTCCGTCGACGGAACGGTCTTCACGGTCGGCGACAATGCGTTCAACTCCGGCACGATCGCGGAGTACCGCGCCTGCTACGAGCCGTCCTGGGGCGCTTTCCGCGATCGGACGCGACCGGCGGCCGGGAATCGCGATTACCTCACGCCAGGAGCCGCCGGCTACTTCGCCTATTTCGGCGCGGCCGCCGGCGCACCGACGAAGGGCTACTACGCCTACAACCTCGGATCCTGGCGGATCTACGTCCTCAACTCGAACTGCTCCAGGATCGGGGGCTGTGGTGTCGACTCGCCTCAGGAGAAGTGGCTCCGGTCCGATCTCAAAGCTCACCCATCCGCCTGCATCGGAGCGTACTGGCAGGCCGCCAGGTTCAGCTCCGGTCGATTCCTCGATGACGTCCGGATGCAGCCGTTCTGGAAGGACCTGTATGCCCACGGGGCCGAATTCGTCATCAACGGCCACGATCACAACTACCAGCGCTACGCGCCGCTCACGCCGACGGGGGTGCGGGACCCGGTTCACGGGATCCGCGAGTTCGTGGTCGGCACGGGCGGCAACGGCCACACGGCGCTGCGCGATGCGGCGAGCGCCGCGAACCGCGAGGCCGGGACGGATAAGGCGTACGGGGTGCTCCGGATCACCCTTCACCCGACCGGCTACGAATGGCAGTTCCTGTCGACAGCCAAGGTCCAGTACGACGACTCGGGGGCGCAGAGCTGCCACTGAGCGACGGCACGGCCCGTGATCGTGACGACGGGCCGTGCCGCCCAGGGCGGCGCGGCCGGTCAGAGCCGGGATCGGCCGCGGTTCGCGTCCCTCGTATCGACGAGACAGGCGAACCGCCGCGCTACGGGGCCAGGGCGGAGAGCGACACGTTCAGATCGTCGTACCGGACGTCGAACGTGCTGCCGGTCCCGTTCTCGCCGAGCTGCATCTTGCCGATCGCGGCCGTTCCGAAGTTGTCGGTCCGGCTCAGCTCCGACAGGAGTGCCCCGTCGAGCCAGACATCGACGTGACCACTCGTGCCGAGCACGAGGTGGACGGTGATCCGATGCCATCCGCCGGTCGGCAGGAGGTGGGTGCCGGCAACCGTCTTCGCCGCCACGTCGTTCCGATAGCCGATCTTGCCCTTGTTGTTCAGGACGATCCCGAACACCGCCGCCCCGGAGCCGCTGCTGCCGGTGCGGAACTTGAACAGGTTGGTCGAGCTCTTGTCGGCGGACCCCACGTAGATCCAGGCCTGGGCATAGAAGTCGGAGGCGGACTGTCCGGCACTGAACGGGCGCCACGCCCAGCACGCCGAGCCGGCGCACTGGTCGCGGGCCTCGGACAAGCCGGCGTTCGGGAGCAGGGTGCTCGTGGCGATGGGACCGGCGACCGTCCAGCCGCTCGTAGTCAGCGAGCCCGATTCGAATCCTTCGGTCAGGAGCGGCGGCGGCGCCGTCGGCGTCGCGTTCGCCTCGGTCGACTGGGCGCCTTCGCCGACACCGTTGACCGCGCTCAGCGTGTAGTAGTAGGCCACGCCGGGCGTGACCGCGCCGTCGGTGTAGGTCGTGACGTTGCCGAGGGTCGTGAGCAGGGCCTCACCTCCGCTGGTGGTGCCGCGGTAGACCTTGTAGTTGGTCACGGCCGAGCCGTTGGCGACGGCCCCCGACCAGCCCAACCCGACGCTGCCCGAGCCCGCGCTGGCCGTGAGGCTGCCCGGAGCCCCCGGATTGGTCGCCGGCGTGGCCGATGCCTCGCCCGACAGCCCGCCCTCACCCGCGCCGTTGACCGCCGAGACCATGTAGAAATATGTGGTCCCGTTGGTCAGGCCGGTGTCGGTGAAGCTGGTGGTGCTGATCAGGCTCTGAACCAGCACCTCCGTCCCGCTGCTTGTGCTGCGGTACACGTCGTAGCCGGTGATCGCCGAGCCGCCGTTGGACGACGGCGCCGTCCACGCCAGGTCGACCTGCCCGTTGCCAAGGGTCGCGCCGAGCCCCATCGGCGTGCCCGGGACCGTGATCGGGGTGGCGCTCGCCTCGTTGGAGAGGCCGCCTGCCGCGACGGCGTTGACCGCCGCGACCTGGTAGTAATAGGTGGTCCCGTTGGTCCGGCCGGTGTCGGTGTATGACGTCGCGACGCCGATCGTGGTCACGAGCGACTCGCTGCCGCTCGTGGTGCTCCGCCAGATCTGGTAGCCGGTGATCGCCGAGCCACCGTCGGACGACGGCGCGGTCCAGCTCAGCGAGACCTGGCTCGGACTGGCGATCGCTCCCAGGCCCGTTGGAGCTCCCGGCGCGCTCGCCGGCGTGGCCGACGACTCTGCCGATGCGGCGCCCTCGCCCGTGGCGTTGGTTGCCGTCACCTGGTAGAAGTACGCGGTCCCGTTCGTCGTGCTCGAGTCCACGTAGGACGTGACGTTGCCGAGGGCGATGAGCTGGGTTTCCGCGCCGCTCGTCGTGGCGCGATACACGCTGTATCCGGTGATCGCCGAGCCGCCGTTGGACGTCGGCGCCGTCCAGGACAGGCCGACCTGCCCGTTGCCGGGCGCGGCGACGAGATTCCTCGGTGCACCTGGCACCGTGACGACCGCGGCCGGCGTCGCCGACGCCTCACCCGAGGCGCTGCCTTCGCCGGCGGTATTGACCGCCGTCACCGTGTAGTAGTAGGTCGTCCCGTTGGTGACGCTGCTGTCATCGAAGGACGTCGTCGCCACGGAGGTCTGGAGTGTCTTGCTTCCTCCGCCGGTCGTGCCCCGGTAGATCCGGTAGGAGGTGATCGCGGCGCCGCC
>JANMRJ010000912.1:0-3346 GCA_031370985.1 Acidimicrobiales bacterium | reverse complement strand
GGCCGCTCCATAGACATTCACGGGGCGGAGGCCCCGTGAGCGGCTTCGGAGCCGTCCACCACGTCGGCGTGACCGTGGCTGACCTGGACCGGGCGGTGGCGTTCTGGACCGCCCTGCTCGGGGCGCCGTCACGGGACCGCGCCGTGCTGCGGGGCCCGCAGCTCGCCACCATGGTCGGCTATCCCGGCATCCACATCGAGTCGTGCTGGGTCGACCTCCCCGGCGGCATCGCCCTGGAGCTACTGCGCTACCTCGACCGCGACGACGCTCCCCTCGACCCCGGCACCGCCCACCCGGGCAACGTCCACATCTGCCTGCACGTTGACGACATGGACACCGCCCATGCGCACGCGGTGGCGTGCGGGGCGACCCCCGTCAGCGAGCGACCGATCAACGTGGCCGCCGGCCCCCGGATCGGCACCCGCTTGGCGTACCTGCGCGACCCCGACGGGGTGACGATCGAGCTGGTCCAGGCGCCGCATGCCTGATCCGGCGACTCTCCCCGACCTGCTGCGGGCGCGCGCCGACGAGGACCCCGGTGGGGTGGCGTTGCGGGTGGCCGGCGCCGGCCCGCTCACCTTTGCCGACTGGGACGCCTGTTCCAACGCCGCGGCGCGGAACCTGCTGGCCCGCGACGTGAAGCGCTGCGACCGGGTCGGGCTCGTGTTCCCCAACGAGCGGTGGGCCGACTACGCCGTCTGCTATCTGGGTGTGCTGAAGGCCGGAGCAGTCGCCGTCCCCCTCGGGTCACGCTTCTCCGGCCCCGAACTCGACCGGGTGATCGAGCACGCCGGCGTCATGGTCGTCCTCGGTGACCTCGCCGGCGGCCGATCGCAGGATCACGTGCGGGTCGACGTGGGGCCCGACGACTTGGCCGAAATCCTCTACACCTCGGGCACCACGGGACGGCCCAAGGGGGTGGCGATCACCCATGCCGGGATCATGGCCCACGACGTCCCGGCCGATGGCGGGCCGAGCGGCCCCGTGTCGTTCCTGCACTCCTTCCCGATCGGCACCCAGGCCGGGCAAGAGACGCTGCGGGCCCCACTTCGGATCGCCGGCCGTACCGCCATTGCCCTCCCCAGCTTCGACGCGGAGGGGATGTGCGCGCTCGTCACCCGCCACCGCGTCGTCCGCCTCCAACTCGTACCGGCCATGGCCCAGGTGCTCGTCGCATCCGGCGCCCACCTCCGTCACGACATGTCCTCGGTCCGGCGCATCATCCTGTCCTCGGCGCCGGCCGCGCCCGCCCTGTTCGAGCGCCTGGCCGCCGCCTTCCCGGCCGCGACGGTGTGGAACGCCTACGCCCTCACCGAGGCCGGCCCCGCCCGCACCATGATGCAGTGGGATCCGTCCCGCCCCACTGCAGTCGGCCGACCCGTCGGCCAGACCGAGATCCGCATCGCCGGCGCCACCGGTGAGATCCTGATGCGCCGGCGGGGCACGCCCGCCCGCACCTACTACCGCGACCCCGTCGCCACCGCCGAGGCCTTCGCCGGCGGCTGGACCCACACCGGCGACATCGGCCACCTCGACGCCGACGGCTACCTCCACCTCACCGGCCGCGCCAAGGACCTCATCATCTCCGGCGGCTCCAACGTGTCCCCGGTGGAGGTCGAGCACGCGTTGTTCGAGCACCCGGCCGTAGTCGATGCTGCAGTCGTCGGAATCCCCCACTCCGTGCTGGGCGAGGACGTGGCCGCCGCCGTTGTCGTCCGCTCGAGCACCACGGCGCGCGAGCTGCAGGACCTGGTGCGGAGCCGGCTGGCCGAGCACAAGGTGCCCCACCGGATCATCTTCGTCGACGACCTGCCACACAACGCCTCGGGCAAGGTCGTCAAGGCCGACGTGCGGGCGCTCCTCGCCGGCGCCGCCGCATCGGCCGGCGCCGGCGCCGGCGCCCGCAGCCCGACCGAGGCTGTCGTGGTCTCGGTGTGGGAGGCGGTACTCGGCCTCCCCCACGTCGGGGTCGACGACGACTTCTTCGCCCTTGGCGGCCACTCCCTCGCCGCCGCCCAGATCACCGCCCGCCTGCGCGACGCGTTCGGCGCCGATGTCCCCGTCGCCGCGGTATTCGAGTCGCCCACGCCGGCCGAGCTGGCCGCGGTGGTCGACGCCCTGGTCGCGACCGGCTGACCGGCTGGAAGGTGACGCCAGCCCGGGACGGCATTATGCGCTAGCACGCACTGATAGCATCGAATGACGTGAGCACCCGCACCACATTCACCCTCGAGGCACCTCTCGCGGAACAGGCCCGCCGGCTCGGCATCAACATCTCGGCCGCGGCACGAGATGGTGTCGCGGCGGCCGTGCGAGAGGCTCTGGCCAAGGCGGACCGCTCCGCCTATGAACGCCGGCCGGAGGTGCCCGACACGTTCTGGACCGAGGCCGAGGCGTGGGCTGAGCAATGACCCGAGGGGAAGTCTGGCTGGCTCAGGTCGGTCGAAAGCGGCGGCCGGTGCTCGTGTTGACCCGCAGCGAGGTGCTCGATGTCCGAGCCCTCGTCACCGTTGCCGAGATCACCACCTCGGCGCGAGGTCTGGCCGCGGAGGTTCCGTTTCGCCACGAGGAAGTCGGTCTGAACCGCGAGTCCGTCATCAACTGTGACGGCCTGCACACGGTCACGCAGGCGTCGCTCACGTCGCGCGTCGGCGATATCGACGACGCCACGATGCATCAGGTCTGCGCCGCGATCAGCTACGCACTCGGATGCTGAGGCGCTTGGTTGACATCGCAGCGGCCCACGACTATCTCTTCGAACGCTGATGCACAGACTGACCGGCGCAGAGCGATCACAGGGTCGGCCCAGCCACGTTCCGAAACACCTCCGACAGCCGCAGCGACGGGTCGGCGCCGGCAGCGTCGAGCAGCACGGGCAGATCGCCGGCGAGCCGGTCGATGGTCGACTCGTCGTAGTAGTCGAGCTTCCAGTTCCACGAACCGGTGATCCGGAGGCCGTCGTCGAGCAGGGTAAGGCTGAGCGGGTGGAGCTGGCCCCGGAAGAATACCTCGTGATGGCCGGAGGTGTGGAAGTACTGCAGCTCGGTGGGCAGGGCGGCCATCAGCTCCGGCCCGCCGGTCGGAAAGTTGGGCAAGAGCGCTCGCCGGACCCGCATGAACGGGATGTCCTGGTGCTCGAACATGCCGAGCACCCGCTGGCGCGTGCGGATCACGACGGTGGCGAACGAAGGGTCGCCTGAGAGGTCGGTTCGGAGCCGGCCGATCCCCGAGAACATGCCGACCAGGTCCTCCAGCTCGGCTCGCGTCCGCCCGCTGAGGGTGGTGCTGAACACAACGTCGGTCGACCCGCCGTGGCGGCCGAACAGGGCGCTGACCGCGGCGACGG
>JANMRJ010000738.1:0-3924 GCA_031370985.1 Acidimicrobiales bacterium | reverse complement strand
GGCGAACGGGCAGCGGTAGTCCCAGGTGACGGCGAACTCCCTCATTTCGCGACCCGGTCGCGTTCGGGCACGGAGCCTGGCGGCGCCGGCATCAGGCCCGGCGCGGCGACGGCGGTCGCGGGCCAGCGCTTCCGGGACCGGGCGGAGAGCTTGCGGAGGAGAGCGATCGCACCGGGGTCGTCGTCGCCGGGACGCCCCTCGATCGTGCCGTCGGAGAGCATCTTGACCATGATCTCCCTGCCGATATCGGTGCGGATGATGGTGAGCGTCCAGTCGTTGAAGGCGCCGATGCCGCCGGTGGAGATATCGGCGTGCTCGGCGGCGAAGTCGGGGCACAGCTTGCAGCCCTCACGGGTCCAGGCGTGGCACTCCTTGAGGGGCACCTCGTGGTAGCTGCCGTCGCGCATCCAGATCTGGAAGACGCCCTTGATGTTCATCTTGACCATGTCGCGCTTGTGCAGGCCGTACTTGGCCTCGAACAGCTCCTCGAAAATGGCGTCGTCGAAGGTCTTGGAGCACAGCAGGCCGATGTTGAGGACGAACCGGCGGGCAGGCTTACCCGCCTTGCGCACGGTCATGACCGGCGGCACCGACGACTGGCAGCTCATGCCGACCAGGGCCAGCTTCTCCGCCCCACCCTCGACCGCTTCCGCATACGCCATGGTGTTGGCTGAGTACGTGTAGCGGCTGCCGGCGGCGGCGAGGACCTCCTCCCGATTGCGGGCCACGCCGGGGATCGCCTTCCACGAGGTGCCGTCGCCCTCGAGGTAGGACACCAGGGCGGCATCGATGTAGCCGTGCTCGAGCGACCAGATGAGGATGGCCGACACCAGCCCGCCGTCCTGGCCGAGCTCGTGGACCAACGGGTCGGCGGCGCGGGCCAGGATGATGTCCTTCGAGATCCCGTCGACCTCCTCGGGCAGCCGCGAACGGCCGAACAGGTGGGTGTCGATCTCGGTCTCCCAGCCCCGGAAGCGGGGGCAGGCTCGGGTACACGACGTGCAACCCTTCTCGCCATGGGTGCAGTTCTCGGGGCCCAGCTCCTCTTCGAGGTGGAAGGGCCGGTAGCTCGCCCGCTCAGGCCGCTCGGGCCCTGGGCCTTGATCGTCGTTGTAGCCGAGGACATCGTGCGGACAGGCCACCACGCAGCCGGCGCAGCCCGTGCAGAGCCCCGACGTGACCACTTCGGAATAGAGGTGCTTCCACTGCAGGACATCGCGAGGCATCCGGACCACTGTAGGGGGCCTCAGGAGGCGAGAAACCGCCTCACCACCTCCTCCGGCCGGGGCCACAGGTCGTGCTCCCTGATCCGCAACACCGTGTAGCCGGCTTCCATCAGGGCTGCGTCTCGTTCCTCGTCCGCGGCGGCATCCAGGGGCGTGCTGTGGTGGATGTCACTGTCGATCTCCACCACGACCTTGCGATCGGGGTCCAGGTAGTCGGCCCGGCCGATCCACTCGCATCCTCCGACATCGCGCTGGCGCAGCGGGACGCGCCCGCCGGCCGCCCCCAGGATCGACTCGAAGCGGCGCTCCAGGTTGCTCTCCGGCGGGAGGTACGACCCATCCCGCTCCGCGAGGAGCCGGCGCATGACGGCGCTGCCCGGGCGGCCCCGTGCCGACAGGTTGGCCGTGACCTGCTGTAACGCCGCTACGGTCGTCAACCGCCGGCCCAGAGCATTGTCGAGCGCCCGCTCGGTCCGGCCTGGGTGCAACGTGCCGGCGAGATCGAAGATCGTGCGTGCGGGGCTCGTGACCGGGATGCCCTCTATCCGCCTCACGTGCGCGTCCGGCAGGCATGTGCGGTGGACCGTGGCGACCGAGGAGCGACCGACGGCGCGGCTCACATGCATCGGGCCGGGCGGGAAGCCGGGGAGCCGCCAGAGGGCCCCCGCCGACTCGTGCGAGACGGCTGCGCCCGGTCCGGTGTCGAGGGTCGCGGCCATGGCTCGCTGACGGAACGTCCGCGCCGTTCCCACCAGCCGTAGGACAGTCGGCGTCACCTGCTCCCAGTCCGGAGATTCGATCCTGCGCCGGATGTGGTGATCTCGGGCGCCCATCTCCCGGGCCTGGCGGCGGGCGATCACGCCGTGCTGGCGCTGGGCCAGAGTCCGCAGCTGCTGGTCGAGTTCCACGTCCGTAGTACATCAGAAGGGTGTGACAATTCGTTCTGTGTACCGGAAACGCATGTTTTTGACGGTTTGGGGGACGCGGAACGAAAGGGGGTACGGTCGCCGGCATGCCTGAGCTTGCCGAGGTCGACGCGTACCGCCGGCTGGCATCGCAGGCGCTGAACCGGCGGGTAGCCGAGGTGGTCGCGCCCGACGCCTGGTACCTGCGGGGCGGTCTCGACGCGGCCACGCTGGCGGAGGTGCTCGTCGGCCGGCGGTTCACCGACGCCCGGCGGGTGGGCAAGGTGCTGCTACTCGACACCGACAAGGACGGCCCCGTGCTGGGCCTGCGCTTCGGCATGAGCGGGCGACTGCTGGTGGACGGCACCGCCGGCGTGGACGAGCTGCTCTACAGCTCGAACGCCGACCTGGAGCGCTGGGACCGCTTCGGGGTGCGGTTCGTCGACGGTGGCGACATGCGTATACGCGACCCCCGCCGGCTGGGTGGCGTCGAGCTGGCGCCGGCGGAGGAACGCCTGGGTCCCGACGCGCTCAGCGTGCGGCTGGACGACCTGGCCGAGGCCCTCGGCCGGAGCCAGGCCCCGCTCAAGGCCCGGCTGCTCGACCAGTCCCGCCTGGCCGGCGTGGGCAACCTGGCCGCGGACGAGATCCTCTGGCGAGCCGGCCTCGACCCGGGCCGCCCGGCCGGCACGCTGTCCCCTTCCGAGGTCGCCCGGCTCCACGAGCACCTCGTCGGCACCCTCGCCGACCTCATCGCCCAGGGCGGCTCGCACACCGGCGACCTCCAGGCCGAGCGCCACCCCGGCGGTATGTGCCCGAAGGACGGCGTGCCCCTCGTCCGGAGAACGGTGGGCGGCCGCACGACCTACAGCTGCCCCCGGCACCAGCGGTAACCCAGCGATCTAGGGCGGAACAGACCCCGCCAGCAGTTCCATCTTGCGGAGGACGACATCCTGGGTGTTGGTGAGGTCGGTGGCCTCGCGGGTGTCGCTCCACACCACGTAGGCGGCCTGGTCGGTGGAGGAGACGCCGGGCGGGTAGTGATTGCCGATCTGGCGGATTGAAGCCGCCGGCCCCGAGTAGCCCTTGTTCCGGTCGATCGGCGCCTCGTTCACCTGCCGGGCGAGGAAGCTCTCGCCACCGTCGATGGAGTAGCTCCAGTAGACATCGTCGAAGTTCTGGACTTCCGGCGCCGGCCCGGTGTGGTAGTAGACGATGTCGATCCGCCCGTTCGGGGCCACCGAGATCGACGGCGACCGGCTGGCCCCGGTGGTGCCACGGTCGGCGCCGAGCAACAGCGAGCCCTCACCCCAGCTCACCCCCTTGTCGAGGGACTTGCGGAAGAAAATCTGGAACCGCCCCGTGCGCTGGTCAGCCCATACCGTATAGAGGTTGCCGGTGAGGGGGTCGGCGATCAGCTTGGCCGAGTCGTACAGGAACCCGATCTGGATCTGGCGGTCGAGGAGGGTCTGAGTGAAGGTCTTGCCGCCGTCGGTGGACTTGGCGAGATACAGATCGACCGGCCCGTCGTTGAACCGGATCTGGTAGGTCTCATAGATCACACCATCGCGGTCCATGGCCGGCTGCGACGGGTTCTGGCCGGCGGGCGGGCCGTTGACCACGACGGGCGCCGAGTACGACTGGCCACCGTCGTCAGACCTGGCGAAGAGGGCGCCGTCGCACTGGGTCCCCGCTGACACCCCCGGGTGGCAGGTCCAGGCCGAGAGCAGGACGATGTCGGGCGCGCCGGGCTTCTCGTACACCGACATGAGGGGGCGGCCCAACCCGATCTC
>JANMRJ010000828.1:0-2373 GCA_031370985.1 Acidimicrobiales bacterium | reverse complement strand
GGCCGGCCGATCCCGCCCCCGCCGGGCGCCCGTCCTGGTGGCCCGCCGCGCTCGGCCAGTGGCAAGCCCATCCCGCCGCCGCCCGGTCTCGGGCCCCGACCGTCTGCCCCCCAGGGTGGCGCGTCGCGTCCCGCCGGCTTCGGCGCCGGCCGCCCTGGCGGTCCTCCTCGCACCGGCGGTCCCGCCGGCGCCCCCCGTCCTGGCGGCCCGCCGCGGACCGGTACCGGTGGTCCCAGCGGTCCCGGCCGTCCTGGCGGCTTCGGCGCCCCCGGCGCCGGGGGTTTCACGCGTCCCGGCGCTCCGGCCGGCGCTCCCGGCCGTCCCGGCGCCCCCGGTGGCGGCCCTGGCCGTCCTGGCGGTCCTGGCGGTGGCCCTCCTGGTCGCGGCGGTCCCGGCCAAGGCCGGCGCCCACCGCAGCGCCGCCGGCGTCGTCGTCGCAGCTTCGAAGAGCTGGAGCCGACGCAGGCCACCAACTACACCCGATCAGATGCACCTGTCCCCGAGGGGGAGGTCGTCATCGAGCGCGGCGCCAGCGCCCAGGACCTCGGTCCGAAGCTGAACCGCACCGCGGCCGATGTCGTGCGCTTCCTGCTCCAGCAGGGCGAGATGGTCACGGCCACCCAGTCGCTCACCGACGACATGGTCGAGCTGTTCGCCGCCGAGGTCGGGGCCGAGGTCTTGCTGGTCGAGCCGGGCCAGGAGGAGGAGGTCAAGCTCAGCGAGCTCCTCCGTGATGTCGACGACGACGAGGCCGACCTGCGGCCCCGGCCCCCGGTGATCACCGTCATGGGCCACGTCGACCACGGCAAGACCAAGCTCCTCGACCGCATCCGCGAGGCCAACGTGGTGGCCGGCGAGGCCGGCGGCATCACCCAGCACATCGGTGCCTACCAGGCCGTCAAGGACGGCCGCCTCATCACCTTCATCGACACCCCTGGCCACGAAGCGTTCACCGCCATGCGGGCGCGGGGGGCCGAGGCCACCGACATCGTCGTACTGGTCGTGGCGGCCGACGACGGTGTCATGCCCCAGACCGTCGAGGCCCTGAACCACGCCAAGGCGGCCGACGTGCCCATCGTGGTGGCGATCAACAAGATCGACCGTGAAGAGGCTGACCCCAACCGGGTCCGCCAGGCCCTCTCCGAGCACGGTCTCGTGCCCGAGGAGTGGGGTGGCGACACGATCATGGTCGAGGTCTCCGCCCTCCAGAACCTGGGTATCGACGACCTCCTCGAGCAGCTGCTCGTGGTGGCCGACCTCGAGGAACTGGTGGCCAACCCCGAGGCCCGTGCCCAGGGCGTGGTCCTGGAGGCCCAGCTCGACAAGGGCCGGGGCCCCGTGGCCACCGTCCTGGTCGACCGGGGCACGCTCCGGGTCGGCGACCCGATGGTGGCCGGTGACGCCTGGGGCCGGGTGCGGGCCTTGATCGACGACAAGGGCGACAACGTCAAGGAGGCCTCCCCCTCCATGCCCGTGCAGGTGCTCGGGTTGTCATCCGTGCCCAGCGCCGGCGACGATTTCCGGGTCGCCCCCGACGACAAGACGGCCAAGGTCGTGGCCGAGGCGCGTGGCCAGCGCTACCGGCTGCGGGACCAGCGCAAGCTCCCGTCGCTGCACATCGGCGGCGGCGCCCGACTCGAGGACCTGTTCGAGCAGATTCAGCGGGGCGAGCAGGCCACGCTGAACCTGATCCTGAAGGCCGACGTGAACGGGTCGCTGGAGGCCCTCACCGAGAGCCTGAAGCGCCTGGAGCGCGACGAGGTCAAGCTGGCCTTCGTGCACCGGGCCGTGGGTGGCATCACCGAGAACGACGTGCAGCTGGCGGCGGCCTCGAACTCGACGATCATCGGGTTCAACGTCCGCCCCGACCGCAAGTCCCGCGACCTCGCCGAGCGCGAAGACGTCGACATCCGGACCTACCAGATCATCTACGGGGTGCTTGAAGACGTCGAGAAGGCCATGGTCGGCCTGCTCAAGCCCGAGTACGAGGAGATCGTCACGGGCGAGGCGGAGGTCCGGGAGGTGTTCCGGGTTCCCCGCATCGGGGCGGTCGCCGGCTGCATGGTCCGCAACGGGGCCATCACCCGGAACTCCAAGGTCCGCTTCCTCCGGGAGGGCGTCATCATCTGGACGGGCACCATCACGTCGCTGCGCCGCTTCAAGGACGATGTCCGCGAGGTGGCCGCCGGCTTCGAGTGCGGTATCGGCCTGTCCGACTTCCAGGACCTCAAGGGTGGCGACATCATCGAGACCTACGAGGATCGGGAGATCGCCCGCACCTAGTCGTGCGTGTCGCCGTAGTGCCACGGCACTCAAAGGGAGTCGCATGCATGTGGCAATCGTGCAGCTCGAGCTGCACATCCCCACCAGCCG
>JANMRJ010000817.1:0-2365 GCA_031370985.1 Acidimicrobiales bacterium | reverse complement strand
TGAACGAGGGCCGCAGCCCCGACCGGGACGAGCTCTTCGCCGGCTGGCGGACCTTCTTCGAGCGGATCGCCGAGCACGACCCGACGGTGCTCGTCTTCGAGGACCTCCACTGGGCCGATTCGGGCCTCCTGGACTTCATCGAGCACCTGCTGGAGTGGAGCCGCAACTATCCGATCTACATCGTCGGTCTCGCGCGCCCGGAGCTGCTCGAGCGCCGGCCGACCTGGGGCGCCGGGCAGCGCAGCTTCACCTCGATCTCGCTCGAGCCGCTGCCCGACGACGCGATGCGCGAGCTGATGGCGGGGCTCGTGCCCGGCCTGCCCGAGCAGGTCGTGCGGACGATCCTGGCGCGGGCGGAAGGCGTCCCGTTGTACGCGGTCGAGACGGTCCGCATGCTCCTCCAGGATGGGCGCCTGGAAGCTGCCGAGGGCACCTACCGGCCCACCGGGACGCTGACTGACATCGCCGTCCCCACCCTGCTGGTTTGGGGCGCCTTGGATGTTCGCTCACCGCTGACCGTGGCCCACCGGTTCCAGGAGGCCATCCCGGACACGAAGCTCGTCGAGAGTTGCTGATGACAGGGGCGTCCATCGAGGCAAGCAGCCGGAGCTGGCTCGCCCAGGCCGTCGACTCTGCGCGCACGACCGCGGCCACAGACACATTTCAGCCAGGAACCGCGCCCCGAAAGGAGCATCTCGACTACGTGCCGCGTGTCGCCATATGCGCCGGGTCACGCGGTCAGGGGCAGAGCGCGCTTTGGGCGATGTTGTTCGCGAAGGATTCAGCCTGTCCGTCGTCGACGAGTACGACCACGGACCGGTTGACGCCCTTGAGCGTCCACGCCTTGGTGCTGTAACCGTAGAGCGAGCCACTGTGACCCAGGCCTTGTCCGCAGGGCATCGGCCAGATCCACAGGCCGAGCCCATAGCCACCTTGCGCGAAGGGCACGGTTCCGGTGGGTGCCCCCATGGTGTCCACGAGGGCCACGGGGATCAGGTCACCGGCGAAGAGGTGCCGATAGAAGCGGTCCACATCGGCGGCCGTGGAGATCACGCCCCCCGCTGCCATTCCGACGCCGTCCAATCCCTCGTTCTCGACCAACTGGCCCCCTGAGAGGGGGACCACCGTGGGAGTGCCGCCGAGGGTGGTGGACTGCATCCCCGCTGGTGCGAACACGGCGTCGCGAAGTGCGGTCGGCAGCGGCTTCCCGGAGAGCTTCTCGAGCAGGAGGCCGAGGACCACGTACCCAGTGTTTGAGTAGGCGCCGTCGCTGCCGGGTGCGAAGTCCAGCGGGTGCTTGACCGTTGCGCCGATCAGTTCCCGGTCCGTGCGGATCTTGGCCGCCGCATACTCCTGCTCGCTCAGCTCATGGAGACCCGACCGGTGGCTGAGCAGGTGGCGGACGGTGATCTGGCGGAAGGGCAGCAGCCCGGGCAGCCACGTGTCGACGGAATCGTCCAGGCCGATCCGGCCGGAGGCCACGTACTCGAGCACGGCCGTGGCGAGCATCGACTTGGTGATGCTCGCGATGCGGAATCGGTCGTTGGGGGTCACGGGCTGGCGCCGTGCCACATCGGTGAACCCTGCCGTGATGACGCGGGTCTCGTTGCCCACCCGCACCAGCGTGACCATGGCCGCGTTCCCCCTTCCCGTGTAACTGGTTAACCCGGTCCGTACGCCGGCCGCCGCGAGGTCGAGAAACGCCGTCGCGGGAATCGACGAGGGTGACGGTGTAGAGGTGCCCGAGGCAACGGTCCGCGTTGCGGGTGCTGTCGGCGTGACCGTGCAGGCGCTTGCACCCAGCGCCAGGGCGGGGATCACACCGCGTACGACCGCCGTCAGGCCATGCTTCGGCATCCTTCATCGTCGCGGCGCTCGAACGGTAGGTCAATCGACTCATCGTCCACGAGTTGTACGGACCTATCAGTCAGCCCACGAGTCGTCGCCGTCGCAGGTTGGGCGTCAGGGCGGCGCCGCCGCCCGTGCGTAATGGGGTCGCGCCCGGTCCTGGGAGTGCGGCACTTCGCCGCGAGCCGGGCCTACCTTTACAACGCGCCGACGTGACTTCGCGCCCGCTCCACTGCTAGGCGCACGTCAAGGCCGTAGGCCCAGTGTCCGGTGGCAGCAAACGCCTCCAACCTCTCCGCAGCGCGGTCGAAGAGTCGATCGGCCCCAACCTGATTTCCGCGTGCTGCGTGCGTGATAGCCACACAGACCTGCGCAAGCCCCTGCCACAGGTCCCGTTCCTCGATCGGCCCCGCCTTCCAACGCGCCTCCAACACCTCATGGGCAGAGAACGGACGTCCTGCCCCCACGAGCTCCCGAGCTGCCTCAAGACTCTCTTTGGGCGGGAGAGGCTCCTCCG
>JANMRJ010000775.1:0-2524 GCA_031370985.1 Acidimicrobiales bacterium | reverse complement strand
CGCCGGCGCCGCCGGTCACCGTGTTGGTGACCGTGCCGCCCGTCGCGGTGGAAGTGGCCGTACCGCCAGCGCCGCCGGCGCCCGGCAGCACGGTGAGGAACAGGTCGTTCGTTGCGCCGCCGGTGTCGCCCGACAGGGCGTCGGCGAGCGTGTTGGCGCCCGAGCTGGCGAAGCTGGCGGCGACGCCGAACCCGCCCGCGTCACCCGTGGCCCCGGTGTTGCCCGTGTTGGCGGAGGTAGCCGGACCGCCCATCGCGGTGGCCGAGCCGAGGATGCCGCCGTTGACCGCGGTCGGCGTGGACGACGCGTCGCCCGAGTCGCCCGAGTCGCCCGAGTCACCGCTACGGCTGACGGGGCTGGCAGTGGCCGACGAGGTCGCGGCACCCGTCCGACCCGTGTTCGTGGCGGAGGACTGCGCTGTGGACTCACCAGAGTCGCCCGAGGTGGCCCGTGGGTTGGTGGTCAGACTGGACGCCGCACCGGCGCCGCCGTTGGCGGTCGCCGTGGTAACAGTCGCACCGCCGGTCGCCACCGGGCTGCCCGTGATGGCGCCGCCGGCACCGCCGGCACCGCCCACACCACCGGTGGCCGTACCACCGGCCCCGCCGGTGCCGCCGAAGCCACCGAAGCCGGCACCGCCGCCACCGCCCGTGCCGCCGGCGCCAGCGGCACCGCCGGCGCCACCGGTGACGATCGGGACCACCAGGTCGGTGATGGTCACGTCGCCGAAGACGGTGGTGACCGTGTCGACGATGAGGCTGCTGCTGACACCGGCGCCGCCAGCGCCGCCGGCGCTCCCGAGGCCACCCATGCCGCCAGCGCCGCCGGAGCCGGTGCCGCCGGCGCCGCCGGTTGCGCCGAAGCCGCCGAAGCCGGTGCCACCAGCGCCGCCGGTGGCCCCTGCCCCGCCAGTCATGGTGTTCTGGACTGCGCCGCCCCGGGCGGTCGAGGTGGCCTGGCCACCGTTCCCGCCGACGCCGCCGACGACCAGGAGGTCGACGGTGTTGTCCACATCGCCGGTCGAGCCGGAGGTGGAGACGGCCGCCGAGTCGGCGCCCGAAGTAGAGGCACTGCCAGCCCCACCGGCGGACGAGGCGTCACCGGTGGTGCCGGTGTTACCGGTGCTGCCGGACGTGGCCGCGCCGCCCACCGCGGTGGCGTGCCCGAGAAGGTCGGCGAGAACGTTGGTGAGGGTGGCCGTGGGCTCCGAAGTGACATCGCCGCTGTCGCCGGAGTCGCCCGACTGGCCGGAGGTGGCCGAGGGGCTGGCGACGGCGGCGGAACTCGATGCGCCCGTGGCGCCGGTGTTCGTCGCCGACGACTGGGCCGTGCTGGCGCCAGAGGCACCCGAGGAGGCCCGGAGGTCGTTGGTCAGCGTCGGCGCCGCGCCAGCGCCGCCGTTGGCCGTGGCCGGAGCGACCGTAGCGCCACCGAGGGCCCGTGGACTCCCGGAAATGGCGCCGCCGGCACCACCGGTGCCGCCGGTGCCGCCTGCACCCACATCACCGGCACCGCCGGTGCCGCCGAAACCGCCGAAACCGGCGGCGCCTGCGCCGCCGGCGCCGCCCGTACCGCCGGCACCGCCGTTACCGCCGAAGACCAGCGGGACGAACGATTCGTTGATGGTGACATCGCCGAAGGTCGTGGTGATGATGCGGACCGTGGTGTCGTCCTGGGTTGCCGCGCCGCCGGCACCACCGGTGCCGCCGGCGGCACCGCCGCCACCGCGGCCGCCGGTGGCCGCCCCACCCGCACCGCCGGCGGCACCGAAGCCGCCAAAGCCGGTGCCGCCCGCGCCGCCGATGGCGCCAGCGCCGCCGGTCATGGTGCTGGCGACCGCGCCGCCCGTAGCGGTGGCAGTGGCCACGCCGGCGTTGCCGCCGTCGCCGGGGAGCACGGTAGCGATCAGGTCGTTCAGGACCGACCCGGAGTCACCCGAGGCGGAGACCGCGGTCGAGTTGGCACCGGAGGAGGAGAAGCTGCCGGCCAGGCCAGAGGCGAGGGCCGAGCCGGTGTTGCCGGTGTTGCCGGTGTTGCCGGAGATGGCGTCGCCCTCGATCACGTCCACGTCGGCGCTGGCGCCGGAATCACCCGAGTCGCCCGAGGTGGCCCGGGGGCTGGCGATGGCCGAGGACGTGGCGTTGCCGGAGTTGCCGGTGTTGGTGGCCGAGGACTGGGCCACGGAGGCACCGGAAGCCCCGGACGTGCCCTGCGGGCTGGTGGTGACGGCAGCGGCACCGCCGGCACCGCCATTGGCCGAAGCCGGGGCCACAGTGGCCCCGCCGGTTGCCGTGGGGCTGCCGGAGATGGCACCGCCGGCACCGCCGATGGCGCCGGCGCCGCCCGTGCCGGTCACGCCGGCCCCGCCGGTGCCGCCGACCCCGCCGAAGGCCACACCGCCGTCACCACCGGCGCCGCCGGCACCGCCGGCTGCGCCCGCGCCGCCGATGACGATCGGGGCGTTCAGGTTGTTGATGGTCAGAAGGCCGTTCACGGGGGGGACCGGGCCGAACGTCAGCGCGAC
>JANMRJ010000766.1:0-7845 GCA_031370985.1 Acidimicrobiales bacterium | reverse complement strand
AGTGTGGGCACGCCCGCTGCTTGGGAGACCTAGATCGGCAGACCGGGCAGACTGGGCAGACCGGGCAGACCCGGAAGGACGGGCAGGCCAGGCACGCCAAGGCTAGGAAGACCCGGAAGAACGGGCAGACCGGGCTGGGCCGGCAGACCGGGCAGACCGGGCTGAGCCGGCAGACCGGGCAGACCGGGCAGACCGGGCAGACCGGGCAGACCGGGCTGAGCCGGCAGGCCAACACCCGGCGAGACGCATGCGCCGATGATCACGGTCTGGTTCGGGCCCGTGGGGGGCAGACCCACGGGGATGACCGTCGGGGTGCCATTCACGGTCACCGTCACCGAGCCGCTGATAATCGTCCCTGCTGATCCAGAGGTGACGACCAACGCCACACCCTGGCGGCTGGAACACAGGCCGGGCGTGACCGTGGGGAGCGTGAGGGCACTGCTGTTCACGGTCGCTGAAACCGTCAGGGCGACGGTGCTCGCCGGAGGTGTTGACGTGCAGGTGGTCGCGCCATTGGTGATGCAAACGCTCACGGGAGCGCCCGGCACGGCGACAGGGCCGACTGTGGCCGAGACCGTCGGCGCGGCCAAGGCACTCCCGGCCATGGCGACGACGCCGACCGCGCCTGACAGCGCAGCAAGCAAGCGGAAGCGCAAGCTCCGGTGGGACTTCATCATCAAGTGTTCTCCTTCTCGTGTGCGTTCGATTCGATGCAGAGGTGCGACCGATTCGACTATTGGCACATATGGTGTGATATCAGTTGTACTTATACGCCGCCGGCGAAACGTAGCACCCGAGCGGGACTCGCGGATGAACGAAAGCCGACGCTGAGGCGAAACGTCAGGGCGGCATCCGGCCAGAGCAGGGCTGCCCGCGTTCGGCGGTACGGCGCGATCGGGGTGCTCCGGGGCCTTCCCTGACCTGAGCGGGCCGACCCCGGCGCCGGCCCGGGCGGCAATTACCATTGCTCCGATGCCTGCTGCCGTGGATCCGCTCGCGGCCTGGGCGGAGGAGGCGCCGGACGCGCCGGCGGTGATCGAGGGCGCGACGGTGACGAGCCGCGCCGCCCTCAACACCCGGGTCAACCGGTTGGCCAACGGCCTGGTCGTGTCGGGCCTGCGGGCTGGGGACCGGGCGGTGTGGTGCGGGCCGAACAGCACCGACGTGGTGGTCGCCATGCACGCGTGCCGGAAGGCGGGCCTGGTGGCGGTGCCACTCTGTTGCCGCTTCACGCCCGAGGAGGCCAAGCACGTGGTGGCCGACAGCGGGGCGGCGGTGGCCATGGTCGACCCGGCTTACCGATCGGTCCTGCCCGAGGTCTGCCCGATCGTCACCTTCGACGCCGCGCCGGCTGGCTCCGAGGAAGAACCGCCGTTCGTGGCCGGCGCCGGCAGGGCCATGCTCTACACATCGGGCACGACCGGGCGACCCAAGGGCGCGGTCCGAGGCCCCGCCGACCCGGCGTTGCGCGAGGCGATGATGGCCGCGCTCGACTTCGGCGCCTCCGAGGTGCACCTGGTCACCGGTCCGCTGTACCACGCCGGCCCCCACGCCTTCGCCCTGCTGGCCCAGCTGACCGGCGGCACCGTAGTTGTCACCCGCGCCTTCGACCCGGCGGACTGGGTCCGGCTGGTCACCGAGCACCGGGTCACCTCCGCGTTCGTGGCGCCGGTCCACCTCAAGCGCATCGTCGACCTGCCGGTCGAGGTGCTGGCCGGCGCCGACCTCTCGTCGCTGCGGTCGCTGATCGTGAACGCCGCGCCGGTGCCCTATGCGCTGAAGCAGGAGGTCGTCGCCAACCTGGGTGACGGTTTCCTGTACGAGGTGTACGGCTCGACCGAGCTGGGCATCGCCACCGTCCTTCGGCCCGACGAGCAACTGGTTACGCCGGGGTCGTGCGGCCGGCCCTACGCCGGCATTGGGCTGATGGTCGTCGGCGACGACGGGGCCGAGGTAGCGGCCGGCGAGGCCGGCGAGGTCTTCGTGCGTACGACGCAGGCCTTCGAGGGCTACCATGGTGCGGTCGAGCCGATCACCGAACTGGCGGGAGGCTGGCGGTCGGTGGGCGACATCGGCCGGGTCGACGCCGAGGGCTATCTCCATATCTGCGACCGCAAGACCGACATGGTCATCACCGGGGGGATGAACGTCTACCCGGCCGAAGTGGAGGCCGTCCTGCACGCCCACCCCGATGTGGCCGACGCCGCCGTCATCGGGGTCCCCGACGAGGACTGGGGCGAGCGCGTCCACGCCGTCGTGGCGCCCCGGCACGGGCAGGTGCTGGACCCCTTGTCGCTCGCCGCCTTCGCCGCCGGCCGCCTCGCCGGTTTCAAGCGGCCGAGGTCCTGGGACATCCGGGTCGAGTTGCCCCGCACCGAGAGCGGCAAGCTGCTCAAGCGGGTCCTGCGGGACGAGCTGACCGGGTCGCGACCGTGAGGCTGCCCAGAGGAAAGCTGCAAGGTGGCGTGGTGGCCGTGGCCCTCCTGCTTGTGCCGTCCACGCCGGCCGAGGCCCAGGCGCCGGCCCCCGCGCCGGCCCCGCCTGCTCTCGTCACGCCGCTGTTCAGCATGCGCCGGGTGCCGGAGCTGTTGTCCCGGACGGTCGCCGAGACCCACCTGCGCACCGACCTCGACAAGATCATGACCGACCCGGTCTACGGCCCGGCCCGGGACCGCTCGTGCCTGGTGGTGAGCGATCCGGGTGGCGGCACGGTCCACTACGCCCGCCAGCCGTCGCTCGGCCTCATCCCCGCCTCCACCCTCAAGCTGGTGACCACGGCGGCGGCGCTGGCCGAGCTGGGGCCGGACAAGCGTTTCACCACCGAGGTGCGGGCCGGCGTCGCGCCGGCCGACGGTGGCGTGGGCGACCTGTTCCTGGTCGGCGGTGGCGACCCGTTGCTGTCGACCGCCGGGTTCGCGTCCGATGGCGGCTACCTGGGCCAACCCCGCCGGTCGACATCGATCGAGGCCCTGGCCGACAAGGTGGTCGCCGCCGGCGTACGCCGGGTCGGGCGCATCCTTGGCGACGAGAGCCGCTACGACACCGAGCGGCTCGTCCCGAGCTGGAACCCCCGCTACATCGCCAACTTCGACATTAGCCCCCTGTCGGCCCTGGTGGTGAACAAGAGCTTCACCAGCGAGAACCCGCCGGCGGTGGCGGTGTCGCCGGCGGCCTTCGCCGCCACCGTCCTGGCCATCCAGCTCCGGGCCCGCGGTGTCACCGTCGGGGAGACCGGCGCCGGGAAGGCGCCGGCCGGCGCGCCGCTGGTCACGTCCATCGACTCCGCACCCCTGAGCGACGTGGTGGCTGAAATCCTCCAGAGCAGCGACAACATGGCTGCCGAGATGCTGGTGAAAGAGCTGGGCACCCGGCCGGGCAGTCCCGGCTCGACGACTGCCGGCCTCAAAGCCATCGCCGATCGGCTGCGCCAGACGGCCGGCGTGACCGCCGAGGAACTGGCGACCGTCGACGGGTCGGGCCTCGACCGGAGCGACAAGCTCACCTGCGACGTGCTGCAGCGGGTGGTGTTGGTGGCGCCGGCGGCGCTCGGCGCCGGTCTACCGGTCGCCGGCCGTAACGGCACGCTGTTCCGCCGGTTCCTCGGGACGCCGGCGGCGGGGAAGGTGTTCGCCAAGACCGGGTCGCTCGAGGGCGTCGCCGGCCTGAGCGGCTTCGTCACCGGGCCGACCAACCGCAATATTTCATTCACCTTGCTGGCCAACGAGCTGGTGACCGCCTCGGCCGGCGTCGGCATGCAGGACCGCGTGGTCAACGTGCTTGCCGCCTACCCCCGGGCACCGTCCGCCGACGCGCTCGGTCCACGGTCACCGACCACCGGATGACCGTGCTGGCGATGTTCCCGCTGGGCAACGTGCTCGTGCCCTCGATGCTGCTGTCCCTGCACATCTTCGAGGACCGGTACCGGGCGCTGGCCCGGCACTGCATGGCCGGCGACCGGCGCCTGGGCGTCGTCCTGATCGAGCGGGGGAGCGAGGTCGGTGGGGGCGACGTTCGCTTCGACGTGGCCACCCGGGCGGTGATCGCCGATGCCGTCGAGCTCGACGATGGCCGGTGGGTAGTGATCCTCGCCGGCGAGGACCGCGTGCGGGTGCGAGAGTGGTTGCCTGAGCACCCGTTCCCCCTCGCCCTGGTCGAGCAGTGCGTCGACCGGCTGCCCGGCGCTGGCGCCCAGGCCCGCCGCGATGACCTCGAGAAGCTCCTCCGGCGGGTGGTTGCCGGTCGGGTCGAGCTGGACGACACGACCGCCGACAGCACGGTGGAGTTGAGCCCCGATGTCGCCGTCGCCACGTGGCAGGCGGTGGGCCTCGCCCCCCTCGGGGCGCTGGACGCACAGCGGGTCCTCGAGACCGACGGGGCCGACGAGCGGCTGGATCTGGTGCTGTCGATGCTGGCCGAGGAGGCCGCTGTGCTTGCGAAGCGGTTGGCGGGGGGATAGGAAGCACATGATGGCCGGGCGGGACAAGACAACAAAGCGTAAGAGTTCGGGCCTCCCCGGTGGGGCTCAGGACGTGCTGCAGCTCGTCATCAGCTACGCCAAGCAGGAGACGATCGACCCGATCAGGAACCTGGGCCGGTTCGTCGGCTTCGGGCTGGCCGGCGCGCTCGTGGGCAGCCTGGGCGCCGTCCTGCTGCTCCTGGGCGGCCTCCGCTTGCTGCAGACGGAGACGACGGTCTTCGATGGCGACGGGTGGCGCAGCTGTGTCCCCTACGTGATCGTGCTCCTCGTCAGCGGTGGCATCGCCGGCGGCGCCATGAAGGCTCGCAGTCGCGGGCAGCGAAGGGAGAGCCGATGAGCCAGGCGTCGACGAACGGCCGGATCACCCGGGCCGAAATCGAGTCCAAGCTGCGGGAGATGAAGGGCGAGGTCACCGACACCGCTGAGGCGGCCAAGGTGCCGCTGATGGCCATTGCCGGCGGTGTCGTGGCCGTCATCGTCATCGCCGCCTTCTTCCTGGGCAAGCGGCGGGGCCGGCGCAAGTCCACCGTCGTCGAGATCCGTCGGGTCTGATGCTGAAGTCGCTCATCCGCCTCGGCTTCGCCCGCGGCATCGGGGGTTCACGAGGCTGGCTGGCCCTTGGTGTGACTGCCGGCGGCCTCCACATGCTCCGCAAAGCGGTGAAGCGCGACGCCGATGTCGTCTACCTGGAGAAGCTGCTTCCAGGGCAGTCGATGGTGATCCAGCACCTCGGCCGCCGGCCGGCAAATACACTGCCCCGCACGAAGTAGGCCCCGGTTGCCGCCATGATGGGCGGGTGGATGTTCACTTTGCTGCCGGTGACAGGGTCCTGTTGATCGACGCCAAGGGCCGGCGCTACCTCCGCACCCTCAAGGAGGGCGGCGAGTTCCATACCCACGCTGGCATCACCCCGCACGACTCGATCATCGGACTGCCCGACGCCTCGACGGTGCGGTCGGTCTCCGGCGCCCGGTACCTGGCCCTGCGCCCCACCCTGGCCGACTTCGTGCTCTCGATGCCCCGGGGCGCCCAGGTCATCTACCCCAAGGACCTCGGCCCGCTCCTGATGATCGCCGACGTCTTCCCGGGCGCCCGCATCCTGGAAGCCGGCGTCGGGTCGGGGGCATTGTCCATGACCCTGCTGCGGGCCGGCGCCGATGTCGTGGGCTACGAGCTGCGGGAGGACTTCGCCGAGAAGGCCAAGGCCAATGTGGCGTCGTTCCTCGGGGACGACTGCTCGTACCGGGTCGAAATTCGCGATGTCTACGACGGCATCGACGAGACGGGGCTCGATCGCATCCTCCTCGACCTCGCCGAACCGTGGCGGGTAGTGAAGCACGCCGTGGGTGCCCTGCGGCCGGGGGGGATCCTCGTGTCCTACCTGCCGGGCATCGGCCAGGTGGTCCAGCTCCGGGAGGCGCTCGAGGGGGCGTCGTTCGTGCTGGCCGAGACGGTCGAGGTGCTCCAGCGCTCCTGGCACATCGAAGGCCCCTCCGTACGGCCCGACCACCGGATGGTCGCCCACACCGGCTTCCTCACCGCGGCGCGGCGGCCGGCGGACCAGCCGCTGACCTGACGCCGTGGCTGCCCGCGACAGCGGCCGGGGCCGGCGTAGCCTCGTCGCCATGACCGACGTGGCGAAGACCGACGAGGAGTGGCGTGAGCAGCTCACGCCGGAGCAGTACGAGGTGCTCCGGCGCAAGGGCACCGAGCGGGCCGGCACGGGCAAGTACGCCTACTCCTCCGACGATGGCATGTACCGCTGCGCGGCCTGCGGCGCGGCCCTGTTCAGCTCCGACGCCAAGTTCGAGTCGGGCACCGGCTGGCCCAGCTTCACCGAGCCGGCGGTGGCCGAGGCCGTCGAGCTGCACGAGGACCGGAAGTTCGGCATGCGCCGCACGGAGGTGACCTGCCGGGCCTGCGGCGGCCACCTGGGCCACGTCTTCCCCGACGGGCCCGGGCCGGCGGGCCAGCGCTACTGCATCAACTCGGCGTCACTAGAACTCGACCCCGGATGACCTAGCCAGTTGCTGGGAGGGGCCGGCGCCGGCGCCGTCTGCTGCGGCGCATCGGCGTCTCCGGCCCGCTTGTAGCCTCGCCGCTCGCTGCGTAGTGGAGGCGTCGACGCTAAAGTGCAGCTATGGGAGTAGCTATCACCGTGCGAGATGTACCGACCGAGGTTCGTGACGAGCTGGCCGCGCGTGCGGCTCGGAGCGGGCAGTCGCTGCAGGAGTACCTCCGGGGCTTCCTCGTCGATGCAGTGGCAAAGCCGACAGCTGCCGATGTCATCGCCCGAGCAAGGGCCAGGGTGTCCGCCACTGGCGCACGGGTGGATGCGACCATGATCCTCGCGGCCCGAGATCTTGATCGGCGGTGACCGCGCAGGTCACGTGTGATGCCTCGGCACTGATCGCGCTGCTCGTGGATGACGGCCCGGACGGCCAGTGGGCGACGAGCACCTTGATGCCTGCCGATCTGCTGGCGCCGCACCTCGTGTTGTTCGAGGCAGCCAACATCCTGCGCCGGCACCAGCTGGCGAAGATCATCACTGCTGACCAGGCCGCCCAGGCGCACGCCGACCTGCTCGACCTCCGAATCGACCTCTGGCCGTACGAGCTGCTGGCGACCAGGACGTGGCAGCTCAAGGAGAACCTCACCACCTACGACGCGTCGTACGTCGCCCTGGCCGAGATGACGGGGACGACATTGGCGACGCTCGACACCCGTATTGCTCGGGCGCCCGGCGTCACGTGCGTGATCGCGTGCCCGCCGCCGTGAGGCGCCGGCCATGCAGATGCGCTCCGCCCGCACTGTGGTCGCCGCGCTGGTCCCCTCAGCCCCTCTCACGGTCGCCGTCTGGTCGATCGGTCTGAGGGCCTACATCCCGGCGGCGCTGCCGGCCCGGCTTGCCGCCCGCCCGACGGTGGGGGAATGGCTGGCCCGGACGAGCCGTCGACCATCACAGATCGATTGAGCCGATGTGGTGGCTGCGCTCGACGAACTGCGAGGCGAGTGGCCCGATGCTGATCGTTGATGGGAGCAGCCTGTACGAGGTGGTTGCCGGTACCGCTCGCGCCGACGACGTGCGTGTGTCAGCGCCGAAGTAATTCCCTAGCTGGAGTGGTTTGACGCCCACGTAATTCCCTACCCCGCCGCCGCCGTAATTCCCTAGCCCGACATCGGGACGAAGGGTCCACCCGCCGGGCTCCTTACACCTGTAGAGCCTTGTTCCCCCAGAGGAGCGAGGTCCCACCCAGATGGCAAGGAGGCAGTTCGAAGTGATCGACGTTGTTGAGGTGCTCCAGGGCGACGATCACGATCGGGCCGCGGGAGCTCACCTGTCGCCCGCCAGTCCGAAGGGACCACCC
>JANMRJ010000764.1:0-1375 GCA_031370985.1 Acidimicrobiales bacterium | reverse complement strand
TCGTCGCGCGCCTGCGCAGCTGGTTGGCCCTCCCCGCGATAGCGCTGCTGGCGGGCATCCTCGTCGTGCTGGCGATCCCAGCCCTTCAATCGAGCACCGTGGGCTCGCCCAACAACGACCAGCGCTACCTGCTCGTGGGTGGGCTGGCTCTCATCCTCGCGATCAACCTCCTGGCCTCAGCAGTGACGGTCGCGGCGAGGCTGCCCGGCCTCGCCAACCGCCCGTGGGCGGCCCGCGTCCGCGCCGAGCTGTTCCCACCTTTCGTGCCGATCGTCGCCGCCGTGCTCGAATACCTCCACGGCATCGACCTCTCGACGATGATGTTCGCCTACGCCGGCACCTTCCTCGGGATCCCGGTCGCCCTCTCCTTCCTTTATATGGGGTGGCGCCTGTGGGGAGGGGCGGAGGTCGCCAGGGTCGCCGTCCCGGCGGTGGTCGGCGCGTTCATCGTGCTGGCCGGCGCGGTGGTCACCCATGGCGCTCCGTACCTGGACGCCCCGCGCGATCAGCTGACCGCAAGTTTTACCGCCCCACGGTTGGCCGGCATCTCCACCAATCCCGCGCGCGCAAAGCATGTCGATGGACTGGTCGCCGCGATCGAAAGCAACACCCAGCCCAGCGACAGCACCTTCGTGTTTCCGGACGGCCAGGCCTACTACGTCATCACCGGGCGCAACAATCCGACCCGGCTCGATTGGTACAACCTCCTGGCCACAAGCCCTGCGATGTCGGCCGAATCGCTCGAAACCCTGAAGCGCGATCCGCCGAAGTTCATCTTCGTGCAGGAATACAGAGAGTCGGACTTCCTGCACCTGTGCCCGCTGATTCCGGAGATGTACGCGGCGGAGGTCAAGCACCACGGCAGCTGCCCACGGACCTTCGACCGCGAGCCCGTCTGGCGCCCTATCTACGCGTTCATCACTGCGAATTACGAACTGGTCACGACGGTCGAAGGGGTGAGGGTCTACCGCCTTAGGTAGCATTCCTACCGACTGTGGCGAGCAAACCCGGAGGCCGGGACAAATTGAGCGCGGTGATCGCCTGCTACCGCGACGCGCCGGCCGTCCCCATCATGCACAAGCGGCTGGTCGACACCTTCGAGAAAATCGGCGTCGACTACGAGATCATCTTCGTCAACGACGCGAGCCCCGACGACGCCAGGACCGTGCTGGAGGAGCTGGCCAAAAATGACGCCAACGTCGTGGTCGTCACCCACACGCGCAACTTCGGATCGCAGAACGCCTTCACCAGCGGCATGCGCATATCGACCGGCGATGCGGTCGCGCTCCTCGACGGCGACCTCCAGGACCCGCCCGAGCTGATCGCGGACTTCCACAAGAAATGGAAGGAGGGCTACGAGGTCGTATACGGCGTG
>JANMRJ010000760.1:0-15060 GCA_031370985.1 Acidimicrobiales bacterium | reverse complement strand
CGGCTGTCGGGCGGCGAGCGCCAACGGGTGGCCATCGCCCGGGCACTCGTGAACGAGCCGCAGCTGCTCCTGGCCGACGAGCCCACCGGCAACCTCGACGACGACGCCTCGCTCATGGTGATCGAGCTGTTGGAGAAGGTGCGCGCCGACCACGGCTGCACCATGGTCATGGTCACCCACAACCGCCGGCTGGCCACCCGGGCCGACCAGCGCATTCCCCTTGATCGTGGGCACCTCGTGCCCGCATGACGCTGCACCTCGTGCCCTCATGAGGTGGCGGGACGCCGCCTCCATGGCGGCCACCAGCATCCGGCGCCGGTTCGGCCGCTCCGTGCTGACCGTGGCCGCCGTCGCCCTGGCCGCCACCTTGCTCACCGCCCTGGTCACCATCGCCGGCACGGCCCGCACCAAGGTGCTCTCCGAGCTGTCCAAGGGCGGACCGCTCTCGGGCATCAACGTGGCCGCGGCCGAGGCCGACCCCAGCCAGGTCGACACCGACACCCCCAAGCCCGGCCCCCCCAAGGACCTCGACGACACCATCCGGGCCAGGATCACCGCCATGCCCACGGTGAAGTCGGTCCTGCCCATCGTCGCCGCGGTGGTCAACGTGATCGTGCCCGAGCCGCCGGCCAACGCCGACATCCTGGCCCGCCAGCCTCCCCTGCCCTCCACGCTGGCGCCGACGACCGAAGCGCCCCGGGCCACCCCACCGCCGACCGCGCCCCGGCCGACCGTCCCCGGCCTGAGGACACCCGACCCCTTCCCCGAGACGATCGTGGGGATCGACCTCGAGCGGGCGTCGCTCATGCCCATCACCATCATCAGCGGTCGACTTCCGGTGCCGCATTCCCTCACCGAGGTCGCGGTCACCCAGGGCTATCTCACGAGGATGGGCCTGACCAAGAAGCAGGCCGCGGCGGTGGTCGGCACCGAGGTGCAACTCGGCGCGCCGCGGGTGTTCACCGACTCCGGCCTGCCACGGCGGTTTCGCAGCCGCTGGGTGCGGGCCACCATCGTGGGCGTCGTGGCCCAGGAGACGGCGCCCGGCCAGTTCGTCGTCTCCCTGGAGCAGTCCCGCGCCGCCCGGAACTGGACGGCGGCCGGCACCGATGCCGAGGGTCGGGTCCAGATCCCGACATCGCCCTACAGCGGGCTGTTCGTCATCGCCAGGGACCTCGACAAGGTGAACCAGGTCCGGCGTGACATCACCGAGCTCGGGTACTCCACCAGCGCGCCGGAGAACCTGGTGGCGTCGGTCCAGCGCTACCTCCGGGTGGTGGAGATCGTGCTCGGGGCGATCGGCGCCATCGCCCTGGTCATCGCCTCGCTCGGCATCGCCAACGCCCTGCTGGCCGCCGTCCGTGAGCGCCGGCGGGAGATCGGTGTGCTCAAGGCCATCGGCGCCCGCGACCGCGACGTACAGCGGGTCTTCCTGTTCGAGGCCGGCGTTCTCGGCCTGGTTGGAGGCATCGCCGGCACCGCCCTGGGCTACGCCACCGCCCTCGGTGTAAGCGCGGTCGTCAACCAGTACCTGGCCGCCCAGGGGCTGAAGGGCGTCCGGCTGGGGCTCCCGGTCCTCGTGCTGGCGGCCGCGGTCGGGGGCTCCACGCTCCTGGCCCTCGCCGCCGGCGCCCTGCCCGCCCGCCGGGCCGCGGGGATGCCCGCCCGAGAGGCGATGGAGGCGGCATGAGTTCTGTCCCCCGCGCCGGCCACCGCTGCGCCCGGCGCCGACCCATCGCCGCCGTGCTGCTCGCCGCCGTCCTGGTCACTGTCGCCGCCCTGGTCACGGGCGGGTGCTCGTTCGCCCGGCCCGACGTGCTGCCCCCGCCGGCGGACAGCGGGCCGGCGCCGATCTACGTGGCCGTGGGCGCCAGCGAGACCACCGGCACCGGCAGCGACCAGCCGCTGCGCGACGGGTGGCCTCGCGTCCTGCACCGCATCGCCATGCCCGCGGGGTCGGTGATGATCAACATGGGGGTCCCCGGGTCCACCGTGGCCCAGGCCATCACCGAGCAGCTCGATGTGGCGCTCGACGCCCGGCCCAACCTCGTCACCATCTGGCTCAATGTGAACGACATGACCCGCGGCGCGAGCGTGGCCGACTACGAGCGCCAGCTCGAAAGCCTCGTCAGGTCGCTACGGCGCAGCGTCAACACGCGGGTGCTGGTGGCCAACACCCCTCCCCTCGACCGCCTGCCCGCCTACCAGGCCGGCCGGCTGGTGGGCCTGCCCCCGCCCGAGGTGGTCAACCACCTGACCGCCGACTACAACGCCGCCATCGCCAGAGTCGTGCAGCGCACCGGCACACTGCTCGTCGACCTCCATGCCACCGGCATGGCCGCCCGGGCCGCGGGCACAGAGGCATCCCTGGTCAGCCGGGACGGCTTCCATCCGAGCACCGCCGGCCACGCCGCGGTGGCCGAGGCCTTCGCCCAGGTGCTGCGCAGCTCCGGGCCGCTCTCCGCCAGCGGCTGAGCCGTGTCCGCCCTGACGATCGGGGGCAGCCGGGTGCTCTTCGGGACCTGCTCGTGGGCCGACGCCAGCCTGGTCAAGGAATCGGACTGGTACCCGAAGAAGACGATGACCGCGGCCCAGCGCCTGGGGTACTACGCCAGCCGGTTCCCGATCGTCGAAGTCGACAGCACCTACTACTTCCCACCGACGCCGGAGCTGGCCCAGATGTGGGCCGACCGCACGCCCCCGGGCTTCACCATGAACATCAAGGCGTGGTCGCTGCTCACTGGGCACCCGACGTTTCCGAGCTCGCTGTGGGAGGACATGCAGCCGGCGGTGCCGCCCGAGCACCGCGACAAGCGCCGGCTCTACCCGCACTACCTGCCGGCCGACGCCCTGGACGAGGCGTTCGCCCGCTTCCGTCACGCCCTGCTGCCACTGCACCGCGCCGGGCGGCTCGGGGCTGTCCTGCTCCAGTACCCGAGGTGGTTCGGGCCCAAGGCCGAGAACCGCCAGCTTCTGCGCGACACCGTCGCCCGCTTGGGTGACCTGCGCCTGTGCATCGAGTTCCGCCACGCCCGCTGGCTGGAGGGCGGCGAGTGCGAGACCACCCTGGAGCTGCTCGAGGAACTGGGGGTGAGCTTCGTGTGCGGGGACGAGCCGGCGGGCTTCGGGTCGTCCATGCCGCCGGTCGTGGCGGTGACCGCGGATCTGGCCGTCGTCCGCTTCCACGGCCGCAATACCGCCACCTGGGAGGACTCGGAGATCACGACCGCCGCCGAGCGGGTCCGGTACCGGTACTCAACCGAGGAGTTACGAGAGTGGGTGCCCCGGATCCACGAGATGGCCGCGTCGGCGCACGAGGTCCACGTCCTGATGAACAACTGCTACCGCGACGACGCAGCCATCAACGCCGCCCAGCTGGCGGATCTGCTGGCCGGCGGTTGAGTGTGGGCGATCCGGTGCGGCATATTGGCGCGAATCGCCCACACTCAACCGTCAGGCCGCGGCCAGGGCGCCCGACGCCGGCCGCGGCGTGCGGGCGAGGAGCGCCGTGGCACCAATGGCGCGATGAAGGTCTTCGGCGCGACGGAAGCAGTCGCCGGCCTTGTTCGCCTCGCCCCGGGCGACGTGCACCAGGCCGGCGTACCGGTCGGCCGCACCCTTGCACAGGACGCCGGCACCGACGACGACGAGGCGCCCGGCCGGCGCCGGCAGGTGGCGGCCGGCAGCGATGACCCGGCCGGCGTCGCCGAGCAACGCGGCGCCGTCCACCAGGTTGGTGAGGACATCGGTCCGGGTGGCCTCGCCGGCGTTGGCGGACACCATCGGGAGGGCGGCGTCGAAGGCCCGGGACGCCTCGTCGCTCTTGCCCATGGTGGCCAGCAGCAGGGTCAGGTTCCCCCACCACTCGATGTCGTCGAAGCGGTAGGCCCGCTCGCGGCAGTGGTCCAGGACATCGTGACGCTCAGCTTCGCTGCCCCACTGGCCGGCGGCCCAGCATCGTTGCACCCAGGCTCGGCTGGCGGCCTCGCCATCGCCCGAGCGCCCCAGGTCCGTCAGCTCGCGGATCCCGGCACCGGCCCCAGAGCTCCGGCCCGCCAGCAAGTCCCGCATGGTCGTCCAGGTCACGCGGTCCCGCCGCTCGGAGGTGGCGGCGATGCGGGCGTCGACCTCGTCAAGGCGCGCCGATTCGAGGAGCTCGACCAGGCCGGGGACCCGCGCTTCGGTGGCGGTGGCGCCGGCGGAGCGATACCGGCGGCCACGGCCCGCCGGGCGTCGGGGAGCCGGTGGCGGGGTGGGAGCGGGCACCGGCGCTGACCGGACAGCGACAGGAGGGGGGCCTCCGACATCAGTCACTGCCGCAGCGAGCTGCGCGTCCATCCGATCGAGGTCGATCACGGCGGGCCCTCCCCTCTCGAGTCCGTTCGGTCAGAGGAGATGTCGACGCCGGCGGCGCCGGCCTTGAGTTACTTGTGGATGCCGCACTCCGTGCGGTCGGATCCGGCCCAACGCCCCGAGCGCGGGTCGGCGCCGGCCGCCACCGGGAAGGTGCACGGCTGGCAGCCCACCGACAGGTAGCCCCGGGACACCAGCGGGTTGACCACCACATCGTGCTCGGCGATGTAGCCAGCCACGTCGTCGTCGGTCCAGGTGGCCAGGGGGTTGACCTTGACCAGCCCTCGGCGGTCGAGGCCCACGATCGGCGCATCGGCCCGGGTCGACGCCTCGGTGCGGCGGAGGCCGCTCAGCCACGCCTGGCGGCCGACCAGCGCCCGGTCGAGCTGGAGCACCTTGGTGGCCGAGCAGCAGCCGGCGACCAGCGGCGCCGGCTCCGGGCCCACGGTGACGATGCGCAGGTTGAGCCCGTAGCGCCGGCGGACCTGCTCGACGGTCTCCAGGGTCTCGGGGAAGTGGTGGCCGGTGTCGATGAAGACGACCTCGATCGACGGGTCGACCTTCACGGCCAGGTCGATGAGGACGGCGTCGGTCATCGACGCCAGCAGCGACAACTGCGGCGAGAACCGCTCGACGGCCCACCGCAGCACCTTCGACGCCGGCGCCGACTCGAACGACCGGCTGAGCTCGGCTAGTTCGTCGCCCACTGAGTCGATGGAGCGGCCTCCCGGGCCACTCATGAGTGCAGGGCCTGCCACAGGATCTCCACGGACTGCTCGAGGGTCTGGTGCTCGGTATGAATCACGGCTTCCGGCCGCAACGGCACCTCGTACGGGTCGTCAACACCTGTCAATCCCTGCAATTCCCCCGCCCGCTGCTTGGCGTACAGGCCCTTCACGTCGCGCTCGGCACACACTTCGACCGGCGTGGCCACGTGCACCTCGAAAAAGCGGCCGGCGTGCAGCTCCCGCAGCTCATCGCGCATCGACCGGTAGGGCGAGATCACCGACACCACGACCACCACGCCGTTGCGGGAGAGCAGGTGGGCGACGAAGCCGATGCGGCGAACGTTCTCCTCCCGGTCCTCCCGGGAGAACCCGAGGCCCCGGGTGAGATGGGTGCGCAGGACATCGCCGTCGAGCACCTCGACTCGGCGGCCGTCAGCCAGCAGGCGCTCCTCAAGGGCGTGCCCGATCGTCGTCTTGCCCGCCGACGGCAGGCCGGTCAGCCACACGGTCAGCCCTTGCGCGAGGTTGGCCACAGGGCCACGGTAGCAATACCCGACGAATATGATCTACTTTTCCGGGAATCACTTGACGGCAGGGCCGACCCGAGGTAATTCTGCACAAATGCGACTGAGAAAGTCAACATTCGGCCGAGCGCCGGTCGGTGCCCTGCTGGGGGCGCTCGTCCTGCTCACCGCGGCCTGCGGGGGGAGCTCGTCGCCGTCCACGACCGCCACCGGAGACGCCGAGGCGCCCACCAAAGTCCGCCTGGGCTACTTCCCCAACGTCACCCACGCCACCGCCCTGGTCGGCGTGGAGAGCGGCATCTTCAAGGCCGCGCTCGGCCCGAACACCCTGGACACCAAGACCTTCAGCGCCGGCCCCGCCGCGGTCGAGGCCCTGTTCTCAGGCGCCCTCGACGCCAGCTACATCGGGCCGAACCCGGCGATCAACGCCTACGTACAGTCGGGCGGTCAGGCCATCCGGATCATCTCGGGGGCGACATCGGGCGGCGCGCTCCTCGTCGTCAAGCCGTCGATCAACGGCCCGGCCGACCTGAAGGGCAAGAAGCTGGCCTCGCCCCAGCGGGGCGGCACGCAAGATGTCGCCCTGCGCCACTGGCTCAAAGCCAACAACCTGAAGTCCGACCTGGAGGGTGGCGGCGACGTTTCGGTCCTTCCTCAGGAGAACGCCCAGACCCTGGAGACGTTCCGGTCTGGTCAGATCGACGGCGCCTGGGCCCCCGAGCCGTGGGCCACCCGCCTGGTGCAGGAGGGCGGCGGCAAGGTGCTGGTCGACGAGCGCACCCTGTGGCCCGAAGGCCGGTTCGTGAGCACCAACCTGGTCGTGCGCACCAAGTTCCTGAAGGACCACCCCGACGCCGTACGCCGGCTGGTCGAGGGCCAGGTCCAGGCCAACGAGCTGGTCAACTCGAACCCCGGTGAGGCCCAGCGCCTCGCCAACCAGGGGATTGCCGCCATCACCGGCAAGGGCCTGGCCACCGCCGTGCTCCAGGCATCGTGGAAGACCATGGAGTTCACCAACGACCCCGTGGCGTCGTCGCTCATCACCTCGGCCGACCACGCCCACGATGTCGGCCTGCTCGGCAAGGTCAGCCTCAAGGGCATCTACGACCTCACCATCCTCAACCAGGTCCTGACGACCGCGAACCAGCCCGGGGTGCAGGGATGACGATCACCGAGACACCGCGCGCCGGGTCCGACACCAGGACCGCTATCTCCCTGCGGGGTGTGTCGAAGGCGTTTGGCCACGGCGGCAGTGCGGTCGTAGCCCTCGACAACATCACCCTCGACGTGGCGCGGGGCGAGTTCGTCTGCCTGGTCGGCGCGTCGGGCTGCGGTAAGTCGACCAGCCTCAACCTGATCGCCGGCCTCGACCGCCCGACGATCGGCGAAGTCGCCGTCCATGGGCGGACGGCGTTCATGTTCCAGGAGGCCGCCCTCTTCCCCTGGCTCACCGTACGCGACAACGTCGCCCTGCCCCTCCGGCTGGCCGGCATGGGCAGGGCAGCGCGCCACCGCCGGGCCGAGGAGCTGCTCGATCAGGTCCACCTTCGCGGCCAGGGCGGCCGCCGGCCCCACGAGCTCTCGGGCGGCATGCGCCAGCGCGCCGCGCTGGCCCGGGCCCTGGCCCAGGATGCCGAG
Organism: Acidimicrobiales bacterium; assembly: GCA_031370985.1. Lineage (GTDB taxonomy): Bacteria > Actinomycetota > Acidimicrobiia > Acidimicrobiales > AC-14 > CADCTB01. The sequence goes on along the minus strand of JANMRJ010000760.1, from coordinate 7,817 downwards.
ATCCTGCTCATGGACGAGCCGTTCGGCGCCCTCGACGCCATGACCCGCGACCTGCTCCACGATGAGCTCGAGCAGGTGTGGTCCAGTGCCGGGCTCACGGTCGTGTTTGTCACCCACAACGTCCGCGAGGCGGCCCGCCTGTCCGACCGGATCGTCCTGCTGACCAGCCTGCCCGGCAAGGTGGCCGACGAGTTCCCCGTCACCATCGCCCGGCCTCGACGCATCGACTCCCCTGAGGTCATGGGGCTGGCCGCCGCGGTCACTGACCGGCTGCGGGCCGAGGTCCGCCGCCACCGTGACTGATACGGCTGCCGACCTCAAGGCCGGCAGCGCCACCGACCAGAAGCTCGCCGAGGAGATCGCCGGCCTCGACGCCCTTGAGGCCCACCTGGGCACCCGCCCGAGCCGGGCCCGCCGGATCTGGTCGGTCGCCTGGCCCAAGCTGGCCGCCATCGTCCTGGCGATCGGATTGTGGCAGGCCGTCGTCTGGACGGGCTGGAAGCCGCCGTGGGTCATGCCCGGACCGGGGAGGGTACTGCCAGCCCTGGCGGAGATGGTGCGTACGCGCACGTTCTGGCGGGCGGTTGGGATCACCATGCGCCGGGCGGTCACGGGCTACGCCCTCGCCCTGGTCATCGGGTCGGTCATCGGCATGGCGGTGGCCCGGTCGCAGCTGCTGCGCAGCGCGGTCGGCTCGCTCATCACCGGCCTACAGACCATGCCGTCGATCGCGTGGTTCCCGCTGGCCATCCTCCTGTTCCGCCTGACGGAGGGGGCCATCATGTTCGTCGTCGTCATGGGCGCGGCGCCCTCCATCGCCAACGGCCTGATCGCCGGCGTCGACCATGTGCCGCCGCTCATGCTGCGAGCCGGGCGGATGGTCGGGGCCAGGGGGGTCGCCCTCTACCGCCACGTCGTCCTCCCCGCCGCCCTCCCCACCTACATCACCGGGCTCAAGCAGGGCTGGGCCTTCGCCTGGCGCAGCCTCATGGCCGGCGAGCTCCTCGTCATCGTGGCCAAGCGGCCGTCGATCGGCGCCCGTCTTCAGCTGAGCCGGGATATCTCGGCGGCCGACGAGATGCTGGCACTCATGATCGTGATCCTGGTGGTCGGGATCGTCGTCGACACCGTCTTCGGCCGGGCTGACGTGGCCATCCGCCGGCGCTGGGGCCTCATCGACCCGTCCACCTGAGCTGGACGAGCGGGGTGTTGGCGCGTCGGGTGCCCTGCCGTCGGGGACATCGAGTGGCGTGACATCGAGAACTGCGAAGGCGATGTCGCCCGACGAACAAGGCTGCCCGTCGGGGATGAACCGCTAGTCTAGTAGGCCCGGATCAGCGCCCTGCGGCCCGAGCCCGGTTCCATGCCTGCTCCCACCTGCGCTCGAGACCACGCTCGAACCGGTCACTCTCGAAGCTCACCGGCTGCACCGGCCCACGCGGCTGGGGCCGGGGCGCAGGCCGTGAGACCTGGGGGCTTCTGGCCACGGCGTTCGTCCTACCAAGTGCCATCGCATGTCCTCCATTTTTGGGGTCGACTTCCCTATTTCATCTGCCGCCGGCAGTGTAGATCCGGGCTGGCCGCCACGAAGCTTGTGCTGGCCCGCGGCGTGCAGATGGGAGAATCCGGGGGTGCGAGTCTCGGCCAAGGTGGACTACGCCGTTCGGGCCCTCGTTGAGCTGGCGGCCGGCGCCGGGAGCGGCCCGATGAAGGGTGAGGCCATCGCCGCCGCCCAGGGCATCCCGCTGCGGTTCACCGAGAACATCCTCTCCGACCTGCGGCGAGCCGGGATCGTCGCCAGCCAGCGGGGCGCGGTGGGTGGCTACTGGCTCAAGGCGCCAGCCGAGACGATCACCGTTGCCGATGTCATCCGCCACGTCGAGGGCCCGCTGGCCGACGTGCGGGGCGAGCCGCCCGAGGACGTCGTCTATGCCGGCGCGGCCGCCGCTCTCCAGGATGTCTGGATCGCCACCCGGGCCACCCTGCGCTCAGTGCTGGAGGTGGTCACCATCGCCGACATCGCCGGCGGGCACCTGCCCGAGGTCGTCCAGCGACTGGCCGGCGACCCCGACGCAAGGGCCCGCCGGTGACCCCCCATCCCGCGATCTGGCTGCAGCTACGTGCGCATAGGCACGGCAGTGCAGCCAGATCGGCCAGGATGGCCGGATGAGAGTCGGCATCACCGCCGATCGGCGGTGGGAGGAGCAGGCCCGGCTCTTCGCCGACCGCGGGATCGAGGTCGTCCACGCGCCGACCATGCGCACCGTGGACCTCACCGAGAGCGCGTTGCTGCGGGCCGCCACCGAGGCGGTGGTCGAGCAGCCGCCCGACTACCTGGTGGTCAGCACGGGAATGGGGATGAAGCGGTGGCTGGAGGCGGCGGAGCGCTGGGGGCTCCAGGCCGCCCTCCTTGCTTCGCTGGCCGGCGCCCGGGTCGTCGCTCGTGGGGCCAAGGCCAACTCCGCGGCCCGCGGCGCCGGCCTCGACGTGTGGTGGCGGTCGCCGTCGGAGACCATGCAAGAGATCGTCGACCACCTCACCGGCGAAGGCACCGCCGGCGCTCGGGTGGCCGTCCAGCTCTTCGAGCCGGAGGGGCATCCCTCCACCGACTCCCTCCGAGGGCTGGCCGGCGAGCTCATTGAGGTGCCCGTCTACCAGTGGGCCCTGCCGACTGACCTCGCCCCCGCCCAGGCGCTGGTGCGCTCGACGGTGGCCGGCGACGTATCGGCCATCACTTTCACCGCCCAGCCGGCCGTCCACAACCTCTTCGCCATTGCCCACGACATCGGCCTGCGCAACGAGCTGCGCGACGCGCTCAACGGGTCCGTCGTGGCCTCCTGCGTCGGGCCGGTCTGCGCCCTGGCCGCGGTGGAGGAGGGCGTCGATGCATCGATCTGGCCCGACCCGCCTCGGCTCGTGGCCATGGTCCGCCAGCTGGCCGCCCGCCTCGCCAACTGAGTGACCTGCGGGGTCGCTCAGCGAACGGGGGCGCGGTCGACCTGACCGGCTCCCGCCGCACCCGTCCGGGGCCAGCAGGCACCCGGCGGCCAACTGCACCGAGCGGGTGAGGCCGGAGCGGTGGACGGGGGGGTCGCCCGCCGAGGATCCGATTTGTCCTACATCCGCGGCCCGCAGATGTCGACAAGGACCTGGTGGGACCATCGTCGGAAGCGGGACCCGGTCTGGTTCGAGACAGGTGGCTGGCCTGTGGGCACTCCGGGGAACCGGACGCGCACACCGCCGGGGCGAACGCGGCGCGAGATGCGCTCCAGGGCCGGTCCGACGCCAAGCTGCTCGTCGTCTTCTGCTCGGAGGCCTACGACCTCGACGCTCTGCTCCTGGGGATCGCCTCGAAGGCCGGCGCCACGCCCCTGGTCGGCTGCTCCACCGCCGGCGAGATCGCCACCGGCGGGCCGGCGGACGCCAGCCTCGTCGTCGTGGCCATCGGCGGCCCGGGGTTCTCCGTGGCAACCGGCGTCGGGACGAGCTCCTCCGGCGACCTCCGGAAGGCCGCCACCACTGCGGTCGACGCTTGCATGGGCGCGGTGGACCAGCGGGCCCACTCGGTCATCCTCCTGCTCACCGATGGCCTCGGCGGGGACCAGATGGAGGTCGTGCGAGGCGCGTACGCCGTGGTGGGCGCCGAGATACCCCTCGTCGGCGGCTGCGCGGGCGACGACCTCAAGATGAAGGAGACATCCCAGGTCTTCGGCGGCCAGGCCCTCCGGGACTCCGTGGTCGCGGCCGCCATCTCCTCCGATGCGCCGATCGGCATCGGCGTCGAGCACAGCTGGCGGCGGGTCGGCGACCCGATGCTCGTGACCAGCAGCGACGGCAACCGGGTACAGACTCTCGACGACCAGCCCGCCCTCGACGTGTACCTGCGCCGGCTCGATGCGCCGGCGGCGGCCCACGACGACGGCGCCGCCTTCACCCAGTTCGCCCTCGCCCATCCGCTGGGCATCAGTCGCCGTAGTGGCGAAGAGGTGCGCTTCGTCGCTGGGGCCGGGTCGCTCTGCATGATCAGCGAGATCAGCCCGCGCCGGGTGGGCAGCTTCGAGTGGGACATCCCCGGCGACCGCTTGAGATGGTCCGACGAGCTCTACCGGATGCTGGGCGAGGAGCCCGGCGACGAGGACCGGACCTACGCCGACTACGTGGCCCACGTCCATCCCGACGACCGGTCGGAGTTCCTGCGGCGGGTGCATACCGTCGTGAGCGGGTCGGATCTGTGCGAGGCGGATCTGTGCGAGGCGGAGTACCGCGTCGTCGGGGGCGAGCGCGAGGTCCTGTGGGTCCGGGCCCGGTCCGAGATCACCCGCGATGCAGGCGGCAGGCCGGTCCTGATGCGGAGCACGGTGCTCGACATCAACGCCTCCAAGCTGACCGAGGACGCGCTCTGGGAGACCACCGCTCGTCTCCGGTTGCTCCAGGCCATGGCCACCGCGGCCAACGAGGCGTCCTGCCTCGAAGACGTGCTGCAGGTCGCGATCCGGGAGATCTGCCTCTGGACCGGATGGGTGGCGGGCCACGCCTACCTTCCAGCCAGCGCCGGAGGCGACCGAGCCAGCGCCGGAGGCGACCCAGCCGGCGCCCCGGGGCGCGATGCCGTCGTTCCCCTGCCGATCTGGCACCTTGACGATGCCGAGGCTCTCGGCGTGCTCGCCGAGGCCCTGGCGCCGGCCTGCGTGGCGCCCGCCGCCGGCGTGGTGCGCCAGGCCCTCGCCAGCCGGGCGCCGGCGTGGTCGGGCGCGCCGGGCGCACCCGGCCCCTCCGACCTGGAGCGGGCGGCCAGGGGCCTCGGGCTGGGCGGCGCCTTCGCCTTCCCGGTGTGCGTCGGCACCCAGGTGGCGTGCATCCTCGAGTTCTTCGCCCGTGCGCCCGCCGAGCCCAACGAGCTCCTCCTGGAGACGATCAGCCAAGTGGCCACCCAGCTCAGCCGGGTCGCGGAGCGCCAGCGGACCAGCCGCGATCTGACCACGGCTCGCGACGCGGCCATGGCATCGTCCCGCCTGAAGTCGGAGTTCCTCGCCACCGTGAGCCACGAGATCCGCACCCCGATGAACGGCGTCATCGGCCTCACCGGGCTCCTCCTCAGCACCGACCTGGACGAGCGGCAACGCCAGTATGCCGAGGGCGTGCAGTCCGCCGGCGAGGCGCTCCTGGCCGTCATCAACGACATCCTCGACTTCTCCAAGATCGAAGCGGGGCGCCTCGAACTGGAGGTCATCGACTTCGACCTCGTCCAAGTGGTCGAGGAAACAGCCGGCCTGGTGGCCGAGTCCGCCCATCGCAAGGGCCTTGAGCTCGTCGTCTCCTTCGGGCCCGGCCTACCAGGAAAAGTGCGCGGCGATCCCGCCCGGCTACGGCAGGTCCTGCTCAACCTGGCCTCGAACGCAGTGAAGTTCACGTCACGGGGCGAGGTCGTCGTGCGCGCCCATCTGGCCGAGCCGGCGCGCGCCGAGATCGCCGTCCGCTTCGAGGTGGTCGACACCGGGATCGGGATCACCGACGCCGGCCGCCAGCGCCTGTTCGAGCCGTTCTCCCAGGCCGACGCCTCCACCACCCGGCGCTTCGGCGGCACCGGACTCGGCCTCGCCATATCCCGCCGCATCGTGGAGGCGATGGGCGGCGAGCTCGGCTTCGACAGCGCGGCCGGCTCCGGCAGCACCTTCTGGTTCACCCTACCCCTGGGGCGCCAGGCCGACGCCGGACCACACGACCATGTTGCGCCGGCGGTCCCGGAGGGGCTTCGCGTCCTCGTCGTGGACGACAACGAGACCGCAGGCCGCGCCCTCTCCGACCAGCTCCGGGCGTGGGACCTGTCGAGCGAGATCGCGCCGGACGGTACCGACGCCCTGCGCGCCCTCCGCCAGGGAGTCGCCGCCGGCCAGCCCTTCGCCGTGGCGCTGATCGACGTGAGCCTGCCCGGCCTCGACGGGGTCGAGCTCTCGCAGCGGATCGCCGCCGACCCCGCCCTGGCCGGCACCCGGCCGGTGCTGTTGACCTCGGCGCCGGCCGGGGGCCGCGCCGGCATTATGTCAAGCGGCGCCGCCTCCCTGCCCAAGCCGGTCCGGCTTTCCCAGCTGTCGGAGGTCCTGCGCCGGGCCGGCCCCCTCAGTGGTGCGACCCGGGTGCCATTGCCGCTCCCCATTGCGCCGGCGGCGGACGCGCGGGGCCACATCCTCGTTGTCGAGGACAACGCCAGCAACCAAATGGTCGCGGTCGGCATCCTCCGGCTCCTCGGGTACCGCACCGATGTCGCGTCGGACGGCACCGAGGCCCTCGAAGCGCTCGGACGCACAGACTTCGACGCCATCCTCATGGACTGCCAGATGCCCGAGATGGACGGGTTCACTGCCACCGCGGAGATCCGCCGGCGGGAGGGTGCGACCGGCCGTCACACCCCGGTCATCGCCACGACGGCCGGCGCCAGCGACTCCGACCGCGAGCGGTGCCTGGCCGCCGGCATGGACGACTTCCTCCCGAAACCGGTCAGGCCCATCGACATCGGCACCGTGCTCGACCGGTGGGTCGCGGGCACCGACGCCGGCGGCGTGGCCAGCCCCGTCGGGCCACCGGATGGCCGGCCGGTACTCGATCACGAGCTCCTCGCCGAGCTCCGCCAGCTCGCGCCCGACGGGTCGCTCCTCGCCGAGATCGTCGACGCCTTCCTCGACACGGGGCCGGGCCACCTGGCCAAGCTTGTGGCGTCGGTCGGCGACGGTGACCCGACCGGGGCCCGGCAGGCCGCCCACCAGCTCCGGGGCGAGTCAGCCGCACTCGGGGCCGTCGAGGTGGCCCGGCTCTGTCGCGACCTTGAGGAGCAGGCCGCCAACAGGGACCTCGACGCCGCACCGGCGCTGGTCGGGGCGATCAAGGCCGCCTACGCCCGGGCCGGCGTCGAGCTACGGGAGGCGTCACGCATCCCGACCATGGGCGGCTCCGGGCCGGCCGGAGCTGGCGCATGCGCCAGGGTTGAACGTTGACGCCCCACCGAACTGCGCGTGCATGACCGCAGTTCGCGCTAGAAAGTGCCGAAACCCCCGCTGGCGGATTGTCGAGTGCGTCCGGAGCGGTTCCCTAGGCAACGTCGGAGGGCGATCATGACGGTTCAGGTTCGAGCGCGCGCACGCCGCGGCAAGTGGCGACCGGGGAGAATCGTCGTGGGCGCGCTCGTCGTCGCCTTGGCCGCCGAGTGGCTGGTCGGCGTGGCGGCACCGAGCGCGCAAGCGATCGGGCCCGTTATCCCGCCGACAACCGGTCCGCCGGCCACGCCGCCGGCCCAGATCTGCGGCAACGCCGCCGTTCTCGACGGCCCGGCGGTGCAACCCACTGGGTCTGTCCGGGTCGACCCAGGGACGGACCTCCACGGCGCGACCGTCGCCAACCCCCCGGGCACCACGTTCTGGCTCACCCCCGGGGCCCACATTCTCGGGAACAACGAGTTCGCCCAGGTCGTGCCGAAGACCGGCAACACCTACGTCGGAGCGCCGGGCGCCCGGCTCGACGGTCGCCGCATCAACCGCTACGCCTTTACTCAGCAGGCCGCCGGCGTCACCATCCGGTACCTGACGATCGAGAACTTCGTTTCTCCCAACGCTGAGAGCGTGGTCAACCACAACGCCGGCGCTGACTGGACGATCGAGAACACGACCATCCGGAACAACAAGGGTGCCGGCCTGGACGTGGCCACTCGGACCGTCCTCCGGTACAGCTGTCTCCAGGGCAACGGCCAGTACGGGTTCAACGTGTCCAGCCCAGCCAACACCGTCGACGTGCTCGTGGACCACAACGAGATCGCCTACAACGCCGCC
>JANMRJ010000750.1:0-7167 GCA_031370985.1 Acidimicrobiales bacterium | reverse complement strand
ATGAGCGGACCCCACGCCAGACCCGGCAGCACGAAGAGGATTGCCAGCGCCATCGTCGCCTGGACAGCCATGAGCGCGACCGCGGCGGGATCGATGGGCAACCGACTGAACCTCGACAGCGGCGCGTGACGCCCGACCCTGGCGTCGGACTGCCGGGCGGTGGGTCCGGGCCGAGTGTACGTGGTCTGATGGACGCCCGGTCCCGCCGTGTCGGGCTCGGCCTGCTCGGCCTCGTCATCGCGACGATCGTCATCGACGGCGGTCGAGGCTTCCTGCCGGCCTACCCGAGCGGCGATCTCCTGTATCACTGGGGCCTGACCAACGGAATCCTGCGTGGCGAGCTCCCGCCGGGCGGTCCATACCAGGGCCTGCCGGCCTACTACCCGCCGGGGTTCCACCTGATCCTCGCGATCCTCGCCCGGCTGACCACGCTGGCGGTTCCGACGGTGACCCTGCTGCTCGGCTTCGCCTGGCTGCCGGTCCTGCCGCTGACGACCTGGGCTCTGGCGCGACGGGTGACGGCCCGATCCGACATCGCCCTCGTCGCCGCCGTGCTGACCGTCTTCGGCGGCGCCTACGACCTCGGTCCGGATCGCCTCTGGGTGAACAGCCTCTTTCTCGCTGGGCAGCAGGCCTATCCGCTCTATCCGCGCGATATCGTCTTCGGCCTGCTGCCTCTCGCGATGCTCCTGTTCCTCCGCGCGCTCGACGGCGGTCCTCGCGCGTGGAGGTGGGCAGTCGGGTCCGGCGTCGTGCTCGGCGCCTGCGCCCTGATCCAGGTCCAGCTACTGCTGCCGATCCCGATCACCCTCGTCGCGACCGCGGCGGCGACGGTGGCGCTGGACCGCAGGCGCTGGCGGATCGCGCTCGGCTCCGTCATCGCCACCGGTGGGCTGACGGCGTTGATCGTCTCGCCGTGGCTCGTGCCGATCGTCGCGACGATCCGACGGAACGGCGGGATCGCCCTCGATTCGTCCGATACCCTCCTGCCCGCCCAATTCGGCATGTGGGACTACCCGCGCGAGTTCGGGCTGCTGTTGCCACTGGCTGCGGTCGGAATCGGGGTGGCGCTCCTTCAGTTGCGCGTCCGCGATCGCGCCCGGACCGGCCTCGCTCCGCGCTCCCCGGCCGACCCCTTCCTTCTGGTCCCGTGGTTCGTCCTGCCGTGGGTCCTCGCGATCCTCTACGACCCGGGCTGGCCGCTCGAGGACGCCCTCCGCCCGCAGCGACTGTGGCTCCTCGCCAGCCAGCCCGGGGCGATCCTGGCGGCAATCGGGCTGTTCGCCGTGGCCGGCAGGTTCGCCTCCGCCAAGCTCCGTCGGCCGCGGCTTCGGGGTCCGCTGATTGTCCTGGCGTGCTTCGTCATCGCGTTGCCGACGACCGTCTTCACGACACGGCTCCTTCTCCAGACCTGGACAACCCCGCAGTACGCAGACCTCCGTCTGGACCTCGACCACGTTCCCGATTTCGGGCAGCTGCTGGGCGGCTCCGGCGCCCGATCGACCGTCCTGACGTACGAGGACTGGTCGTCGCTTGCCTGGTACGAGAGCGGGGTCTGGGTCGTGGCAGTCAAGCCACCGGGCTACGCGAAGCTCGCCTTCGATCCGACCGTCTTCACCGGCCGATCGCAGGACACGCGTCGCACGGACGTCGCCCGCGCGTTCGACGGCGACGCCGCGGACCTGACGGCGGTCGCGGCCGACTACGAAGCGGGGCGGATCGTCCTCGCCCGCCGCCTCGACCGCTGGGGCGCCATCCAGCAGGTCGCGGCGACCATTGCCGCCGACCCTGGCCGCGTCAGCGGGCCCGTGGCGCTCGTCAACGGCAACGGCTGGGACGCGGTCACTCTCGATCGCTCGGCCCGGCTCACCATCGTTCCTGCCCAGCCCGGCGGGCCGATCACGCTCGAGATCCGGTTCACCGGCGACAATGCGGGACAGACCGTGCCGGATCGCCGCTTCCGGCTGCTGGCCATCGGGCCGGCAGGCGAGCGGGAGCTGGGCGCCGGCGTCGTCCCCCTGACTTCGACCGATGGCTGGCAGGTGATCAGCCAGTCCGTCGACTTCCGACCGGGCGAGGGCATCTCGCTGGTGGCCGACGACCCGCTCACGATCCAGTCCGTCATGGGTTTCGTCATCATGCAAGCGCCGGTCGGCTGGCGAGTCGCCCAGAGGACGGCCGACGCCGTGGTCCTCGAGAAGCTCCCATGACGGTCAACGAGCTGCGCCATCCAGAGGTCCCCGTCGGCCGCGTCGATGTCGTCGTCGTGGTCGGGTTCGCGCTCGGGCTCGTCGCGGTGGCGATCGTTCGACTCATCGTGTTCGGCTGGGCGGACGTCGCCCCGGACGACGCCCGCTATGTCTTCGTCGGGCTTTCGACGCTCGACGGCCGCGGCCCGCTCACCCCGAGCGGCAACCTCTTCCTGCTCCGTTCGCCGATCTACGGGATCGCCCTCGCCGCCGGGCGCTGGCTCAGCGCCGACGGTCCCGTTGGTGGAGCTCGGGTCGTTGCCGCGGCCCTGAGCCTGGCCGGACTGATTGGCGCCGTCGCTCTCGGCCGGGCGCTCGGGGGCTCGCGCGCAGCGGTCGGGACGGCCCTCGGGCTCCTGTCGATGACGCTCATCTGGCGGCTGCTCCCGACGCTCCGGATCGACCTGCCCCAGACCGCCGGCGTGATTGCCGTGCTCCTGGCGCTGCGCCGGCCCACTGCCCGGCGATGGGCCATTGCGGGGGTCGTGTTCGGCCTGACCGTCCTGGTCAAGGAAACGATTCTGCTGCTCGCCGTCGTTCCGCTGGCATTCGTCGGCACCGTGCCGACGGCCCGACTGGTCCGCCTGTCGGGCCTGTTCCTGCTGACCGCGACCATCGTCGTGGGGTGGTGGTGGGTCGTCGTGTGGACCCAGTCGGGGACGATCTTCCCGCTCAACGCCGTGGGTGTCATCGAACGTCGTGATGTCGGCGCGGATCTTCGACTGGATACGTTCGGGCTCGGCCTTGTCGGCGTGATTGCGGCCGGCTGGCTGGTCGTCGTCGCGACCGCGCGCCGGGACAGTGACCTGCGTCTCCTCGTCGCAGGCGCGATCTGCCTCGCGCCGCCTGCCGCCTACGCGATGGTCAACGGCCTGAGCACCCGCAACCTCGCCGGCGTGGCGGTCCTGTCGGCTGTGGCGGTCGGAGTCGGCTTCGCGCGGGTCGTCGACCGGGTCGGCGCGCGGACGGGGGGCGGCGGATCGACACTGGCCGTCGCCGGATCGACGCGGGCCGTCGCGGTCGTGGCGGTCGTGATCGGGCTGGCGGGCGCCGCGGCGGGACAGGCGCGCATCGGCGATCCCGGCGAGTCCGCGCTGCCCGCTCAGATGGCCGCCTGGCTGCGGTCCAACGTGCCGCCCGGCAATCACGCCGTCATGACGTTTCGCGACAGCGAGATCGTCGCGCTCGACCTGTACGGAGACGTGGCCGTGCCCGGTCTCGCCGCGGTTCGTGTCGCGAGCGACGCCGCGCTGTCCGATTACGTGTGGATCGGCCTCCGCGACCGACAGCTGTTCGCGTATGCCCGCGCCGGTTGGCTGCAGACGCTTGCCCAGCCGGGGACCGGCGAGCTCGTCCTGGCCGGGCCGCACGCGTTGACTCCTGCCGAGCTCATGCCGACGCTCGACCATGGAGGCGTGCCGGGCCTCGTACTGGCCCGGACGTTCACGACGCAGGGTGAATGGGCATCGATCTATCGTGTCGACCCCGCGTCCCTCCGGGTGAGTCCAGCCGATGTGCCGCTCCACCTGTCAGCGTCCGCGGCCGTTGCCTGGCTCGACCTCGCGGGCGGACCGGATCCATCCGCTGCGGCGCGCCTGCTGGCCGCGTCCCGCGGGATCGTCGTCGGCGCTGGGAGCGAGGGGCTGGCGCGTCGGTTGGCCGGCATCGCCTGCCTGGTCCCGATCCCGCAGCTCGCTCCGGACACCGATCGGATCGAGCCGGTCGGTCCGGGCTGCACGGCTCCGTGACGCCTTCCGGGCCACCTGGCGATGTCGATGCGCGGGCGCACCGCACGTAGGTAAGGGGGCCGGCGCACGATCGGCCGATGGCCGCCTCCCGGCAGCCCGGGCGATACTCCGATTGGACTCATCCCGCACATCGATCAATCCGGAGAACGCATGATTCCAACTCGCACGAGCCGCCTCTGGCGCCTCGCCGCCGCCTCCGCGCTGGTGGCCGGCCTGGCCGCGACCTCGGTCGGCGCCGTTCCCGCCACCGCGACCGTCGTCTATCCGACGAACGCGCCGATGATCCTCCAGAGCGTCTCGCCGGAGGACCTTCTCGCCAACGTCCGCGGCGTCTGCAACGGCTCGTTCACGATCGTGCTTCGCAACGTCCTCGGCGTGACGAACACGTTGCGCTATCTCGACGCGGCCCAGCGCTGCGGGCTGAAGGCCGTCGTGTACTTCCAGTCGACGATCTCGGGCGGGACCGTGTATCCGTCGCGGGTCGCGGCCCTGGTCAACGCCGTCAAGAACCATCCGGCCCTGTACGGCTACCTCACGGTCAAGGAGCCGTCCTGGGTCGGCGTGTCCGGGTCCGAGATCCGCGCTCTGTATCGTGCCTTCCACGCCGCCGACCCCAACCACCCGGTGGTTGCCCTGTTCGGTGACATCCCGAACTTCGGGAGCACGAGAAACCCGTACACCGCCGGCATGGCCGACATCGTCATGGTCGATTGGTACCCCGTCGAGACCGCATCGAGCGGCTGCTCGTCGAGCGGGACGAGCTATGTCACGACCGGGCCGAAGTGGCTCAGCACGAAGGTCTACGCCAAGGTCCATGCGCTGACCCCGAGTGCGCCGATCTGGGTGATGGTCCAGACCCACAAGAACCTGGCGCCGTCCTGCCACAAGAAGCAGCTCCCGACCCAATCGCTGCTCAACCGGCAGGTCCGCGAGGCGTTCACCTACGCCCACGCCCAGGGCATCGCCTTCCAGACGTTCACCAACGCGAGCTACACGATGGACGAGCGACGGAACCCGACGATGGTGTCGTGGATGAAGCTGCTCTCGAGCCAGGTCCGGGCCGGCACCTTCCACTGAGTCACGGGCCGGCTCGCCCCTCACCGGCTCGGGCCGGCTGGCGGTAGCCGAGGGCGTACCATCGGCCGCGATGCGCCTCGCAAGCTGGCTTCGCCGGCCGATCGTCTGGTTGCCCATCTCGATCGGCCTGCTGGTCCTGCTGGTCTGGCGATCGCGGATCTGGGAAGCCGCCGGCGTCGTTTCGACCCTCGATGGCGGGCCGCTGCTGGCCGCGTTGCTTCTGTCGGCGGTTGTCGCGATCCTGTGGGCCATCCGCTCCGCTGACCTGCTCGCCGCGGCGGGACGGCCCGTCGGCGTCCTCCCGCTCGTGCCGATGACGACGTTCGCCAACACGATCAACAATCTGACCCCGGGCTCCGCCGGCGAGGTCATCCGGATGTACCTCCTGCGAGCCCATCACGGAGTCGACTACGCGACGAGCGGGGCGGTGGTGTTCATCGAACGGGTCGGTGCCATCGGCTACCTGTCATCGTCCGCACTCCTCGCATGGCTCACCTGGCTCGGCGCGCTGCCCCGGCCGGTCGCGCTCGTCCTCGGCGTCGCCCTCGTCGTCGTGCCCGGCCTGCTGTACCGGGGCGGCCTGCGGCCGCTGACGATCCTCGGGCGGCTCCCGTTCGGCCGGCTCGTCGGCCCGGGCCGCTGGTCCCGGCTCGGATCCTGGCTCGGGCGGGTCGACGCGACGGTCGCGCTGTTGATCGGCCATCCGCGCCATCTCGCGGCGTTCGTCGGCCTGAGCGCCGCGATCTTCGCGACCTACACCGCGCAGCTGGTGCTCCTGGGTCGGGCGCTCGGCATCACCCTCGATCCGCTCGCGGCGTGGGGAGCGCTCGGCCTGTCGACCACCTTCGGCGTGCTCTCGCTGCTCCCCTTCGGCCTCGGGACCACCGATCTGGCGCTGGCCGGGCTGCTCGGCATCGCGGGCGTGCCGGCCGCGACGGCCGTGGCACTGACCTTCGGTTACCGGCTGATCTCGACCCTGCCGCTGAGCCTCGGCGGAATCGCATCGTTTGCCTGGCTCTCAGCCCGGCTGCCGGCCAGCGGCCTGCGCGGCGCGGCGGAGGCCGTCCGGACGGACATCGCCGACCACCGACCCGACCTGGCCCTCGATCCGTGAACGTCGCGGCCGCCGCGGCCGACATCGGGTCGATGATCGTCGCTGCATGGCTCGTCCGTCCGGCCGCTCGCCGGACCGGTCTCGGGATCTGGCACCCGGCCATCGTCTGGCTCGCTCTCGAGATCGTGTTCTTCGGTGCCGGGGCCGCGATCCTGGCAGTCACCGAGGATCGGTCCGGTCCGGCGATCTACGTTGCCGCGGCGATCCTTGCGTTCGGGCTGTCGGTCGCCATCGGCGACCGGGTCGCGCGGGCACGGAGCACACCGAGCGCCCCGGAGCTGATTCTCGAGGGTCGTCCGGATGGCGACCGGGTCGCCGCCGATTCCTATAGACCGCTCGCCGTGGTGGGCCTGGTCGTGATCGGTCTGGCGGCCCTCGTGCCGACCCTGCTGGAGGTCGGCATCCCGTTCCTGGCCGGCGACATCACCGGCGCCCGGACGGAGGTCGGCGGCCTCGACCTCCAGCTCCTGCGGGTCGCCCTGCCGGCGGCCGTCGTCGTGGCCGTCGTGCGGGCCGTCCGTGCAGCCGACCATCGGAGCCGCGTGATCGCGACATTGGCCGTCGTGCTTGCCGTCGTCGGCGAGCTCGCGCTCGCCAGCCGATACCTGTCCGCCGAGCTCGCGGCGGCGATCGTGCTCGGTCTCGGGCTCGCCCGCCACCCCGTGCCGGGTCGAGTCCTGGCGCTGGTCGGGGCCATGGCCGCGGTCCTGTTCGTCGGGGTCGGGATCCTCCGCGCCTACGACCAGGCGGCCGGTCGCGAGCTGACCTTTGCGCTCGAACGGACGGTCAACCGGATCGTGCTCATCCAGCCACGCACCCTCGACGCGCTGCAACGCGCGATCCCACCCGACCAGCCGTTCTTCGACGGGCTGACCTGGATCCGGCGCATTGCTCCGTGGTTCGGGCGCGACGACGTCCCGAATCTCGGCTACTGGATCTATCCGCGCCTGTTCCCCGACCAGGCGACACCGGGCTACGC
>JANMRJ010000741.1:0-4372 GCA_031370985.1 Acidimicrobiales bacterium | reverse complement strand
CGAGGTCGCCGATGCGCAGATGGCGGTTCTGCGCCAGGAACCAGCGGCGGGCGGCGGCGGGTACGCCGGGAAGGTGGGGCAGCACGCTTTGGGCGAAGGCGTCCGTGGTCACGCTGGGCGACACGAACTCCGCCCCCACTGGCAGGTCGGCGGCCCAGGACGAATGGATGTCGCCGGACAGCACGGCCACGTTCGACGCCCACCCCGTGCGACGTAGCAGGTCGTAGAGCCGTCGGCGCTCGGTCGGGTAGCCGTCCCACTGGCTGGGGTTCACGCCGAGCCCGCCGGCGACACCCACCAGCGCGAGGGGAGCCATCATCACCTGGTTGCCGAGGACCAGCCACTGCGCCCGCGACGCGGAGGCCTCCACCTCAAGCCAGCGCCACTGGTCCTCGCCGAGCAACCCGCGCCGGCGGCGGGCCAGCGCCACAGGCCGGCGGGCGTCGGCGGCGGGCTGGTCCCGGCCGACGAGGCGGGTGTCGAGCATGACCAGGTCGGCCAGCGGACCGAGCCGCACCGTCCGGAACACCGACTCCCGGCCCGTGCGCCGCACTGGCATCCACTCGAAGTACGCTTGCACCGCTTCGGCCCGCCGGTCCGACCACGGGTCCTGCGACAGCGGGTTGTGAGCCGTGGCTCCGTCCATCCACGACCCGCCGGCAAATTCGTGGTCGTCCCAGACGGCGACGACAGGATGGCGGGCGTGGAGGGCCTGGAGGTCTGGGTCGGTGCGGTACTGGGCGTACCGGGCGCGGTAGCCAGCGAGCGTGGCCACGCGTCCGGAGGGCCGGTGGGCGCGGACGGCGCGCCGGTTGTCGGTGGCGAGGTCGTTCTCGTAGATGTAGTCGCCGACGTGGACGACAAGGTCGAGGTCGCGACGGGCCAGGTTGGCGTAGGCATTGAAGAACCCGCAGGACCAGTGGGCGCACGACGCCAGCCCCAGCCGGAGGCTTCCGGGCGCGCCGTCGGGCGCCGGCGCCGGCCGGGTCCGGCCCACCGGGGAGGAGGCGTCGCCGGCGGTGAACCCGTACCAGTAGGTCGTCGCCGGCACGAGCCCGCGGGCGTCGACGTGCACGGTAAAGTCGGTCCCCGCCGACGCCTCGGCCGTCCCCCGGGCGACGATGTCAGCCGGTTCTGGCGCCGGCACCCGGCTCACCCACCAGTCAACGTCGAGGGGCCCGCCGCCATCGGTGGTGCACCGCGTCCATAGCAGGACGCCGTCGGGGAGCGGGTCGGCGCTGGCGACGCCGTGGCGGAAGACGATCAATGCGGCTCGGACAGTACCGCCGAAAGCAGGACCGTCCTGCGCATGGCAATCTGTCGAGCAATGCCGGCGTGTCGGGCATGCCAGTCTGTCGGGCATGCCAGTCTGTCGGGCATGGCAGTCTGTCGAGCATGGACGTAGGGATCGTTGGAGGGACCGGGCCTGCCGGGCGGGCGCTCGCAGCCCGGCTGGCCTCGGTAGGACTGAAGGTGGCGATCGGGTCGCGGTCTGCGGCGCGAGCCCAGGAGATCGTCGACGAGATCCACAAGAAGTGGCCGGACCGCGATCTTCCGCTGACGCCGGCCTCCAACACCGACGCAGCTGGAGCACCGCTCGTCGTATTGGCGACCCCGTGGGACGCAGCCGCCGGCACCGCGGCTGGCCTCCAGGCCGAGCTGGCCGGCAAGGTGGTCGTGTCGATGGGCAACGCCCTGGCCAAGATCGACGGGGAGTTGCAGGCGGTCGTCCCGCCCGGCGGGTCTGTCGCCGCCGGCGTGCAGGCCGCACTGCCGGGCTCGTTTGTTTCCGCCGCCTTCCATCATCTCCCGGCCCGGTCGCTGGGCGACCTGACCCAGCCTGCGGTCGGCGACGTACTGGTCTGTAGCGACCACCCGGAGGCGTTCGAGGCCACCGCCGCGCTCATCCGCAGGCTGGCTGACCTGCGGGCCTTCGATGCCGGCTCCCTGGCCGCCGCCGGCCCGGTCGAGGCATTCACCGCCGTGCTGCTCGGCCTGAACGCCCGCTACAAGGGCCGGGCCACGATCCACCTCACGGGCATCGACGGCGACAACCACCTGTAAATGCTCAGCAACCGGTAAATGCCCATGCAGTTGTACGACACGGCCCGGCGGGCGGTGGTCCCCTTCGAGCCGGGCCCGCTCGTCACGATGTACACGTGTGGTATCACGCCGTACGACGCCACCCACGTCGGCCACGCGGCGACCTACGTGCTCTACGACGTGCTCCAGCGCCGGCTGCGCGACCTCGGCCACGACACCCAGTGCGTGCGCAACATCACCGATGTCGACGACGACATGCTGCGCAAGGCCCGGGAGGTCGGGGTGCCGTACCTGGATCTGGCTGCGGCTGAGGTGGCCCGGTTCCAGGGCGACATGCGGGCGCTCAACATGTTGTCGCCCTACAGCGAGCCGGCGGCCACGTCGGCCATCCACGACATCCTCGGCTTCATCGGCATGGTCCTCGACCGGGGCCACGCCTACCAGGCCGCCGGCGCCGTCTACTTCAGCGTCGCCAGCTTTGATCGCTTCGGCCAGGTCAGCCATCTCGGGCGCGAGGAGATGTTGGAGCTGGCCGCCGAGCGGGGCGGGAACCCCGGCGACCCGGCCAAGCGCGACCCGCTCGACTTCGTGCTGTGGCAGCCCTCGGCGCCCGACGAGCCGTCGTGGGACTCGCTGTGGGGCCCCGGCCGGCCCGGCTGGCACATCGAGTGCTCGGCGCTGTCCATGCGCGAGCTGGGCACCACCATCGACCTGCACGGCGGCGGCAGCGATCTGATCTTTCCTCACCACGAGTGCGAGGCGGCCCAGTCCGAGGCCGCGACCGGCGAGGCCTTCGTCCGCCACTGGATGCACGCCCCGATGGTCACCTACGACGGCACCAAGATGTCGAAGTCGCTGGGGAACCTGGTGTTCATCAGCGAGCTGATCAAGGAGTGGGACCCCATGGCCATTCGCCTGGCCATCCTCGACCACTCCTACCGCGAGCCGTGGGCCTGGCACGACGAGCTCCTGTCGGGGGCGGTCGAGCGGCTGGACCGGTGGCAGAAGGCAGGGGCCGGCGCCGGCGGCCTGGCTGGCGTGCGGGGCGCGCTCGACGACGACCTCGACATCCCCGCGGCCGTCCGGGCGATCGACGTCGCGGTCGGGGCCGGCGAGGGCGCCGCCGACGCCGCCGCGCTCTTGGGCGTCGTCCTCGCCGGGTAACCTACGGGAGCGATGACGACCATATTGTCGAACGCCTTCACGGTCGACGACCTCGAGTCCATGCCGGACGACGGCAAACGCTACGAGCTGATTGGAGGCGCCATCGTAATGACCCCCGCCCCGGAGCCCGACCACCAGCGGGTGGTGGGTGGCGTGTTCCGGCTCGTCCAGGATGCGTGCCCGCCGGGCCACGAGGTCTTTCTCAGCCCGATCGACTTCGATCTGGCCGGCGGCCAGCGGGTCGAACCCGACATCATCGTTGTCCCCTATGCGAGCATCGGCAAGAAGCGCCTGTCGGGGCCCGCCCTCCTGGTTGTGGAGATCGTCTCGCCTGGCTCAAGAGTCAACGACCGGGTCACCAAGCGTGAGGTGTACGCCGCGGCCGGTGTACCCGCCTACTGGATCATTGACCCCAAGGCCGGCCACATCCTCGCCCTGCGGCTCGTCGATGGCGCCTATGTCGCCTACGCCGACCAGACCGGGCCGGTCACCCTCGCCTGGCCGGTGGCCGTCTCGTTCTCGGTCGCCGACCTGGCCCGTCCCCGGACAACGTGAGCGACGGCCGCCGCTCGTTCTGGTCGAGCGTCCCGGGCTGCTGAGCTGCACCGTCAAGGTCACGTTCACGCCGGGCGAGCTGCTCGGCAACTACAGAACAGGCCAAGGCCAAGGTGGTCATCGTGGGCGACGACCGCCAGTTGCCCTCCATCGGCGCCGGCGGGGCCATGGGCGCCGTGCTCGATCGCCATCCCGAAGCGGTCCACGTCCTGGGGGAGAACGTGCGCCAGCGCGATGGCGCCGAACGCGAAGCCCTGGCCCAGCTCCGGGCTGGCAACGACAACCGCATCGTCGTGAATCCGAATCCGACGATCGAGTTGGCCCGGGAGGCCCTCGTCGCCGGCTGGGCCAGGGACATCGCCGCTTCGGAGCGGAACGGCGCCGACGACGACATCGCCATGTTCGCCTGGCGACGGGCCAACGTAGCCGAGCTCAACCGGCTGGGGAGGGCGGCCTGGGCCGAGATGGGGAATCTCCCCGGACTCACCCTCACCTCCCCCGGCGGGGCGGTCTACGCCGCCGGCGACCGCATCGTCACCCTGGCCCCAGGCGCCCGGGGCCAGCTGGTGACCAGCGAGCCGGGGAGCGTCCTCGCCGTCGACCCGAGGCC
>JANMRJ010000685.1:0-13891 GCA_031370985.1 Acidimicrobiales bacterium | reverse complement strand
GCCGCCGGGCGGAGCTGGTGGCCGCCGGCCTGGCCCGGGCCGGCGGCCTGACGTGGGTCGCCGCCGCCGGCGCCCACGTCGACGCGTGGACGAGCATCGAGTGAGCAAAAATGCACCGCCAGGGTGCATTTCTGCACACTCGGCCGGCGGGGCGGCGCTGGCATGAGGGTCGCCCTCGACGCCAGCGCCATCCCCGACCCGCCCGGGGGTGCCGGCCGGTACGTGCTCGCACTCGCCGCCGAGCTGGCCCGGCACGACGATGTCGACCTCACCGTGGTGGCCCGCACCGGTGATGCGGCCCGCTGGCCTGCGCCGGTGCTAGCCAGTGCGCCGGCGCGGCGGCCGCTGCGGCTCGGGTGGGAGCAGGTCGGCCTGCCCCGGGTGGTGCGGGGCGCTGGCGCGGAGGTGCACCACGGGCCCCACTACACGATGCCCCTGGCCCTCGGCGTGCCCGCAGTGGTGACCATCCACGACCTGTCGTTCTTCACCCACCCCGAGTGGCACCAGCGGACGAAAGTCGCCTTCTTCCGCGCTGCCATCCGGACATCGGCCCGACGGGCGGCCGCCCTGGTCGCTGTCAGTGCCACGACTTCCGCCCTCCTCGAGGAACGGGTGAAGCCCAGGGTGGCCGTTCATGTCATCCCCCACGGCGTCGACCACGAGCGGTTCCGCCCCGACGACCCAGGCGACGACGAGGCCGCACGGGCGAGGGCCGGCGTGACCCAGCCCTACGTCGCCTTCCTGGGCACGCTGGAGCCCCGCAAGGACGTACCCACCCTCGTCCGCGCCTTCGACCGCCTCGCCGCCAGCCGCCCCGACCTGACCCTGGTCCTGGCCGGCGCCGCCGGCTGGGGGATCGACGCCGTCAAGCAGGCCGTCGCCGGCGCCAGCCACAAGGACCGTATCCGCCTGCCCGGCTACCTGGCCGAGGCCGACATGCCGGCCGTCCTCCGGGGCGCAGCCGCGGTGGCCTACCCGTCGCTGGAGGAGGGCTTCGGGCTGCCGGTCCTTGAGGCCCTGGCCTGCGGGGCCCCGGTGGTCACCACGTCGGGGACCGTGATGGAGGAGGTGGCCGCCGGCGCGGCCCTGCTCGCCCCGGCGGGCGACGACCGGGGCCTGGCCGCGGCCCTGGAGGCGGCGCTGGACGGCGACGGTGGTGAGCGCCGGCGGTTCGGGCTGGGGGTCGCCGCCGGCCACACCTGGGCGGCGTCGGCCACGGCCCACGCCGACATCTACCGCTCGGTTCTCTAGTTCATCGTCGGATCGGCCGGGTAGGCGGCGAACAGGGACAGCATGCCCCGCTGGCGGCGCAGGACCGCCGACCACAGGCCCTCCGGCGCCGGCGACAGCGGGTCGCCCGGCTCGGTGTCCACCACGAACCAGCCACCCTCGTCGATCTCACGCTCCAGCTGACCCGGGCCCCAGCCGGCGTAGCCGGCGAACACCCGGATCTCCTCCAGCCGGGGGATGGCGTCGTCGGGGTCGGTGTCGAGGTCGAGCGTGCCAATCCCAGGTCCGAGCTCGAGCAGGGGTCGCCAGCCCTCGGCCCCGCCATCGCTCCCGAGGCGGGCCAGGCACACTGCCGCGCTGGGAGCGACGGGCCCGCCGATGAACACCACCGGCGGATGGGCCGCGGCGCGGGCCCATTCGGGCAGCGGCTCGGCGACGTGGAGTTCGCTCGGGCGGTTCAGGACGACGCCGAGCGCCCCTTCAGGGCCATGCTCGAGCAAGAGGACGACCGTGCGCTCGAAGTTCGGGTCGCCGAGGTTGGGTGTGGCGACGAGCAGCCGGCCCTTCAGGGCGTCGTCGTTCATGATCGTTGGCCAAGCAAGGTTCGGCGGGCGCTCAGCGCCGCGGCCCGCGCCTGGGTGGCCAGGGGGCGCAGCTCCTCGGGCAGGAGGGCGACGAGCTCGTCCAGCACCGGGTCGACCTTGGCGTCCACATCGACGGCCAGCCGGGCCAGCTCCTTCTGGAGGTCCCGCCGGCGGAGCTGGAGCTGCTGGAACCCGAGCACCCCGAAGCCGACCGCGGTGTAGAGCGAGTCCCGGAGCCCGGAGGCCGCGTCGTCCATGTACTCAAGGAAACCACGAACCGGCGTGGGGGGTCGACCATTGGGTGCCTGGGTCGTCAGGGGTTGCCGGGGCTAGCCTCATCCCGAGAATGGAGCCGCAGCCTTCCGCACCCCCGTTGGTCGCGGTCGTCGTCGCCGATCAGCCCGGAGAGTGGTTCGAGGAGGCCCTGCAGGCGATCGGGGCGCAGGATTACCCGAACCAGTCGGTGCTGGTCATCGATGGCGCCGGCCAGGACGACCTTGGCACCCGCGTGGCCGCCGTCATCCCCGACGCCTTTCTCCGTCGCCCCAAGCGGACCGGCCGCCCGCCGGGCTTCGCGGCGGCGGCGAACGACGTGCTCGATGTCGTCCAGGGCGCGGCGTTCCTTGTGTTCTGTCACGACGACGTCGCTCCCGAGCCCGATGCCCTCCGGCTCCTGGTCGAGGAGTCGCTGCGCTCCAACGCCGGCATAGTGGCCCCGAAGCTGGTCGACTGGGACCACGAGGACCGCCTGCTCAGCGTGGGCCTGTCGGTGGACAAGACGGGCGCCACCACGTCGCTCGTCGACCGCGGCGAGCTCGACCAGGAGCAGCACGACTCCGTGCGCGACGTGTTCGCCGCCTCCTCGGCCTGCCTGCTGGTGCGGGCCGACCTGTTCGCCGAGCTCGGCGGCTTCGACGCAGTCATGGCCGACTACGCAGCCGACGTCGACCTCTGCTGGCGCGCCCAGGTAGCCGGCGCCCGGGTCGTCGTGGCGCCCGAGGCGCGTGTCCGCCACCAGGAGGCCGGCCGAGAGCAGCCGGGCGCCGACCCCCTGCGGGCCACCCTCGAGCCCCGCAACCACCTCCGGGCCATGCTCAAGTGCTACACCTGGCTCCACCTCCTCCGGATCCTGCCCCAGGCCATGATCGCCACCGTCGTGGAGGCGCTCGTCGCCCTGGCCAGCCGGCGGGGCCACGAGGCCCGCGAAGTCCTCGGCGCCTGGATTTGGAACCTCCGCCACCTCGGCGACCTGCGCCCACTGCGGGCCGGCGTGCGGCGCACGCGAGCCGTGCCCGACTCCGAGGTCCGCCGCCTTCAGGCGCGGGGCAGCTCCCGGCTCAATGTGTACCTCCAGCGCCGGCTCCATGCCGAGGAGCGGGCCCGTCAACTCGTCCTGGCCGGGCAGGAACTGGTGGAGTCCGTCGGCCGGGGCCCGGCGCGCGCCGCCACCGCCCTCTTGTGCCTGCTGAGCGTCGGCCTGCTCATCGGCAGCCGCAACCTCGTCGGGGACCGGCTGCCCGCGGTCGGGCAGTTCGCGCCCTTCCCCCGCCCGTCCACCCTGCTCACCCACTTCTTCGACGGCTGGCGCACGACAGGGATGGGATCCGACGCGCCGTCGCCACCCGCCCTAGGGATCCTCGGGGTACTGGGTGTGGCCTTCCTTGGGCATATGGGCGCCCTGGCCAAGGTGCTCGTGCTGGGCGCGTGGCCGGTGGCTGCACTCGGGGCGTGGCGCCTGGCCAGACCGCTGGACTCCGCCATGGCCCGCGTCGCCGCCGTCATCGCGTGCCTGGCCGTCCCTCTGCCCTACAACGCCCTCGCCCGCGGGCGGTGGGCCGCCCTGCTGGTCTACGCGGCGATGCCATGGTTCCTGCTCCTGCTGGCCCGGATGACCGGCCTCGAGCCCTTCGGCGCCGGAGCGGCCCAGCGCCGGAGCGGGGGCGCCACGGCCGGCGCCGGGCCGGCGTGGCGCCCCTACCTCGCCCTTGGCGTCGGGCTGGCCGCGGTGAGCACCTTCGCGCCCGGCGCCGGCCTGGCGGTCGTCGTCGCCGGCCTGGGCCTGGTCCTCGGCTCGCTCCTCGTCGGGGGCGTGGGGGCGGCCACCCGCGCCCTGCGCGGGGCGATCGGCGGTGTGGTCGTCGCCTTCGTCCTGCTCCTGCCGTGGTCGGCCTCCCTGGCCGTGCCCGGCGGCTGGTCGACGGTGGCCGGCGTCGGCCGCCTGCCCAGCCGGGGGTTCGGCCTCGGCGCGCTGCTGCGGTTCCAGGTCGGCCCCGTGGGTGCCGGCATCCTCGGCTGGGCGCTGCTCGCCGTCGCGGCCATGCCCCTGCTCGTCGGCCGCGGCTGGCGCTTCGCGTGGGCGGTGCGGTTCTGGGCCGTCGCCCTTGCCGGCGTGGGCCTGGCGTGGGCCGGCGGGCGGGGCTGGCTGCCGGTACGGCTCCAGGACCCCGATCTGCTCCTCGCCCCGGCGGCGGCGGCGTTGGCCGGCGCGGTGGCGATGGGGGCCGCCGCCGCCCAGGTCGACCTCCGGGGCTACCGGTTCAGCTGGCGCCAGGCCGCACCGCTAGCCGGCGGCCTCGCCCTCATGGCCGCGGTCCTCCCCGTGCTCATTGCCGCAGGGAGCGGCTCCTGGCACCTGGCTCCCGACGATCTGGCCCGGTCGGTGGCCTGGATGCCGCCGCTGGCCGAGCAGGGCGCGTTCCGTGTCCTGTGGATCGGCGACCCGGCCGCCCTCCCCCTCGACGGCTGGCCGCTCGACGGCGAGGCCGGCGTGGCCTACGCCAGCTCCCGCAACGGCCCCCCCGATGTCAGCGACCTCTGGCCCGGGCCGCCGTCGGACGCCACCAGGGCCATGGGCGACGCCGTCAAGGTGGCCCGCCAGGGCGGTACGGCCCGGCTGGGCCGGCTGCTGGCACCGATGGGCGTCCGCTACATCGTGGTGCCCAAGCAGCTGTCGACCGGCGGGGACCGGCCCGAGGAGCTGGCCATCCCGCCCGTCCTGAACCGGGCCCTCGGGTCGCAGCTCGACCTGCGGCTCCTGCCCTCGGACCCGGCTCTTGATGTCTACGAGAACGTGGCGTGGGGATCGATGCGAAGCGTCCTCACCGACGCCGCCCGGTCCGCGCTGGGAGCGGAGGCGAGGGCCGGCGTCGACCTGACCGGGAGCGCGCCGGTCCTCGCCGGCGCCGGCCCGGTCCGCTTCAAGGGCGCGGTGGCCAACCCGGGCACGGTGCTGCTGGCCGAGGCGCCGTCCGGGCGCTGGGAGCTCACCGTCGCCGGCGCCACCGCCAAACGCACCGATGCCTTCGGCGTGGCCAACGCCTTCGTCGTTCCGCGGCCCGGTTCGGCCACGCTGCGCTACCGCACGCCGCTCTACCGCTGGCCGCTCGCCCTCGTCCCCTTCCTGGCCTGGGGGCTCGCCGCCTCCCTCCTGTGGCGCAGCCGCGCCCGGCCCGCCCCGCCTGAGGACGCGACCCAGCTGATCCCGATTCTCGCCGGCGCCGGCCCGGGCGGCCTGTGAGGCGCAGGCGCTGGGCCGAGAGCCGCCAGCGGCAGGGGGCCGACAGCCGCCGCCAGCTCGCGGGCGTCACTCCCGCGGCCCGCACCCGCCGGCTCCCCACCCTGGTCGTGCTGGCCGCGCTGCTGGTTGGGGGCGGGGTGGCCGACGCCCGGGTGAAGCGGGGCCGCGCCCAGGGCGCCAACGCGGTCAGCGCCCAAGTGCCCCTCGCCGCGCCGAAGTCGGCCCGGTCGTCGGCCTGGTACTGCCCCGGCGTGCCGGTGGCTGGCGGGCTCGGCGAGGGATCGCTGGTCGTGGCCAACGCCGGCGACCGGCGGCTCACCGGCACGATCAGCGTCTATCCCGACAAGGGCGAGACCCGCACCCGCCCGATCGCCGTCGGGCCGTCGGGACGGACGGCCGTCCGTATCGCCGACGTCGTCTCCTCAACCTGGGCGTCGGCCGTGATCGAGCTCGACGGTGGCGAGGCCGTCGCCGAGGTCCTGGTCACCGGGCCACTGGGCGACTCCGTGGCGACGTGCGCCTCGTCGGCCTCGTCGTCGTGGTACTTCGCCGAAGGCGTCACCACCCGTGACGCGGCCGAGGTGCTCCTGGCCCTGAACCCCTTCCCCGACGACGCCGTGGTCGACGTGGTGTTCAGCACCGAGGAGGGCGTCGTCACCCCGCAGGCCCTCACCGGACTGCTGGTCCGGGCTCAGGCCCTTACCACCATCAACGTGGGCGACTTCGTGCAGCGGCGGGAGTCCGTGTCGGTCAGCCTGGTCGCCCGGACTGGGCGGCTGGTCGTCGGACGTGTTCAGGTATTCGACGGGAGCGTCGGGCGCAAGGGGGTCTCCGTGGGCCTCGGCGCCGCCGCACCCGGGCCGGTCTGGTACCTCCCGGAGGGCCTGGTGACCGACGGCCAGAACGAGCGGCTCCTCATCTACAATCCCGGCCGGGAGGAGGCCCAGGTGGAAGTGTCCCTCGCCCTCGAGGCCGGCGCGGCCGAGCCCCTCCGGCTCACCGTCCCTCGCGAGTCACGCCTGACGGTGGTGGCGGCCGAGGAGGGCCGGATCCCCAAGGGCGTGCCCCATGCCATCACGGTCCGTTCGGTGGAAGGCCCCAACGTGGTCGTCGAGCGAACGATCGACGGCGCCGCTCCGAGCCCCCGGACGGGCCTGTCGATCACCCTCGGCGCCCGGCTACCGGCCAAGCGCTGGGCCACCGCCGCCGGCGCAGCCGACGACACCACCGACATGTGGGTCGTCGTGCTGAACCCCGGGGCCCGCCCGGCCAAGGTCACCGTCGCCCTCCTCGCCGACGGCGCGCCCGTCCTGGTCGGCAACCTTTCCGCCGTGGAGGTGCCCGCCGGCCAGCGCAAGGCCTTCCGGGTGAACGACTCGCTGAAGCGGTCGGCGGCGCCGATCCTGCTGACGTCCACCGAGGCCGTCGTGGTCGAGCGCGACCTCTACCGGGTCAAGGCCCCGGGCCTGGGCATGTCGGCGGCCATCCCCCTTCGTTGACCAGCGGCCGCAGGTGAAGTCGGAAGGGGGCCGGCACCGAAGTGCCGACCCCTTCCCAATCCGCTGCCCGGAACCCGAGCATCGTCGCAACATTCAGGGGCCGAGTGCAATAGTTGAACTCGTCATCTAGTGCCCGGCGGGAGATACTTGGATTCTGTGGAAAGGCTTCTCCTCGCCAGTGTGGTGGTCCTGGTGGCGATCGTGGTGGCCATCGTGATGGAGCGCCGGCGCCCCGAGGCGCCCACGCAAGGGTCCTGGGCCGTGCCCACCCAGCTCGACCGGGCCGACTTCACCCGCCCTGACGCCCTGTGGCTGGTCGCCGTGTTCACCTCGGCCACCTGCGACTCCTGCGCCAAGGCGGTCGAGCAGGCCAAGGTCATGGCCGGCACCGAAGTGGCGGTCGAGGAGGTCGAGGTCAAGGCCCGCCCCGACCTCCATCGCCGCTACCACATCGACGCCGTGCCCATCATCGTCGTGGCCGACATCGACGGCGTCGTCCGCACCTCCTTCACCGGACCGCCGTCGGCGACCGACCTGTGGGCCGCGGTGGCCGGCGTGCGCGACGAGCCGGCCGACGACGGGTAACCGGGCCGCTACTTGTAGGCGTGGATGGTGGCCCGGAAGCGCTTGATCGACCTCAATGCCGGCGCCGGCCGGCCCCGGCGGCCGATCATCTCCAGCCACCGCTGCGGTCCGTGGACGGCAGCCGTAGGCTGTTCGGCGGGCGCCGGCAGAGGCTCTGTGGTGGCCTCGACACGACGGAACCCGGCGGCCCGGCAGAGGCCGGCCAGGGCGTTCACACTCGGCGCCCACCAATTGGTGAAGTCGCCGGCCAGCTCGTCGCGCTCGAAGAACTCACACAGCGAACCGCCTTCGTAGCCTTCGACCTCGATGGCCTCGGTCTCGATGACGGCCAGTTCGTTCGTCATCGCCGCCCAGCCGCTCGAGGGCGAGCAACGGGTGCTTCATGTGGTAGAGCACGCCGAGGAAGAACACCACGTCGAAGGTGCCCACCCAGTCGAGGTCGGCCTCCAGTACCCGGGCGTGGTCACGCCGTCGCCGAAGTCGATCGAGTGCCACCAGCCGATCTCGTTGGCGGCCACCATCGCCTCCAGGTGCCGGCGTCGCCCGTCGGCTTCGCTCCCGCTCTTCTCTGTCTCCACATCGAAGGATAGACCTTTCCCTAGCCGATCGGGAAGCACCGGCTGCGCCCGGTTCCAATACCGGACGGCCCCGGGCGCCGACACTGTGACTGGTAGTTTGGTCGCTGTGCCGATGTCGCTCTCGTCCGGCCTCGACGCGCCCGGCGACCGCAGGAGGACCACCAACGGACACCTCCCCGGCAGCTCCATCCGCGAGGTCTGGGGGGCACGCGAACTCACGGCGAACCTGGTCCGGCGCGACCTCACAGTGCGCCACCGCGGCACCTTTCTCGGCATGCTGTGGTCGCTTGCCACGCCGCTCTTGATCGTCGGCCTCTACTACTTCATCTTCACCTACATCTTCCGCTCCCGGCCGGCCCAGGACGTGCCTCGACCCGACGGCCACGACGTGCCGTTCGCGGTGTACTTCTTCTGCGGCTTGACCGTCTGGAACTTCTTCAGCGCGGCCGTCGGCGCTTCGACCAGCAGCGTCATCGGCGCGGGATATCTGCTCAACAAGGTGTATTTTCCGCGGGCCATCCTGCCCCTGAGCACGGTGATGTCCAGCCTTGTGACCTTCGGTTTCGAGCTGTGCGTGCTGCTGGCACTCACTCTGACGCTGGTCGGGATTCCCAGCTTCCAGCTGCTGTGGCTTCCCGTCATTGTGGGCGTGGCCTGGGCGCTCGCGCTGGGCCTGAGCCTGTTCTTGTCCGCGATCACGGTGTTCCTGCGCGATGTGGCGCATTTCATCGGCGTGTTCCTGCAGCTGTGGTTCTGGGGGACTCCCATCATCTACTCGCTGAGCTACGTCGCCGAGCGCCCGGGCGTCGTCCGACTACTCGAGCTGAACCCGCTGACCGGCGTCGTGGTCTCGTTCCGGAACGTGGTCGTGCTCAACCGGTCCCCTGACTTCAAGCTGCTTGCCTACGACGCCGTCGTTGCGCTCGTGGCGCTCGTCATCGGAAACACCGTGTTTCGCCACTTCCAGCGGACGTTCTCCGAGATCGTCTGAACCGGCCGGGGACGGAGCGGCCACTCGACGCTTTCCGAGTTCGGTAACTGCTTCGTGCAGCAGCTGCAGCTCGCGGTAGACGGGGGTCAATTGCCAGTTCGTGAGCCGTTGGACCACTCGCTTGAGAGCGACGGCGCTCCGCCGGCCGACGGGGTGGGGTGGGGTGAAGACGGTGGCAAGAGCAGCCGGCGAGAAGCCGTTCGAGGCCGCTCCGTCGTCCGGCCACGGGTGTTGCTGTCTGGCGCGCCTCCGTATCCCCGCCATCACGGTGTCGTAGTCGGCGTCCGAGCCGCGATTCCAAGTGGGACCGGAAGGCGGTGGCGAATACCCGGCGGCTCGCCACATCGCTCGTGCCAGCTCGGCGTCGTCCGCCACCACGACCGCCGACGAGCCGGCCTGAGCTTCGAGCGCACCGCTCGTGACGATCGTCGGGCGGTTGTACAATGCGGCCCGTTCCAGGACGCCCGACGACGATATCCACCGGTACGGAAGGACGACGACATCCGACGCCACGATCCATCTGTCGAACTCCTCGTCGCTCACATACCCGA
Organism: Acidimicrobiales bacterium; assembly: GCA_031370985.1. Lineage (GTDB taxonomy): Bacteria > Actinomycetota > Acidimicrobiia > Acidimicrobiales > AC-14 > CADCTB01. The sequence continues at coordinate 4,356 of JANMRJ010000685.1, read as the reverse complement.
CGTGAAGGGTCGCCCCGGGCGTATGGGCGGCAAGAGCCTCCAGCTCCTCACGATGGGCGATGGTCGGTGGATCCTCCAGCCGCAGCGACCCGACCACGTCGAGCCGGCAGCCTCGGGGCCCCAGACCGGCGAAGCCGCGAATGGACCGGTCGAATCCCTTGTGGGGCTGGATGAAGCCGATCGACAGGAACATGAACTGACCGGGTGGGATGCCGAGGCCCTGGCGGGCGGCGCCCCGGTCCAGCGATGTCGAGCGCACGAAGTAGGCCCCGTGATCCACCACTTGGATCCGATCGATCGGCACATCGAACGCGTCCGAGAACACATGACGCTCCGCCTCGGTGTGCACGGATACATGGGGGGCGGCGGCCCACATCGCCCGTGCGGCGCGGGCCAGGACACCCTCGCCCCGCCCGGCGGCGTAGTCGGTTTCGTGCACCCGGACCTCGAGGTCACGGGCCGCTCGGAAGACTACCGTGAGCCCGGCGCTGACCGCCGCCCACGTCCACTTGTCGAACGGCTGCGGGTAGAAGACGTCAGGGTGGAACTGGATGATCACCTTGTCGTAGGAGCGGACCCGGCGAAGGAGGGCCAGCGGGCCACGCCACCCCTGCAGATCAAGGTGGTGATGAGCGGCCGAAGGGCCGGGGGACAACACCTCCACCTCGTGGCCCTCCGCCCGCAGCCGGGCCACCCACTGCACTGCGTATGCCCCGATCCCGTCCCGGATGGGAGGATAGGGCGTCACCATCAGAATCCGCACGGCCCGCCCCTCACGTTGCGTCGGTCCAGCGGTCGATCATCGCCTCGACCTGGTCGAGCACTGCGTCGAAGTCGTAGTTCTCCAGGACGTAGGCGCGCCCTGATGCGGCCAGCCGCGCTGCCGCGTCAGGTGCCTCGGCGAGGAAGAGCAGGCACTGCGCCAGCTCGGCTTCATCGCCGTAGACCAGGCCGGCCTTCGATCGCTCGCAGTGCCATTTCACAACGGCGCTCGCTCCGTTGGCGATGACGAGCGTCCCGGCCAGCCATGCCTCCATCACCGTCCGGGAAAAGGACTCATAGGCCGACGGCTGCAGGCAGGCGTCGGCTGCAGCGAAGGCGTCATCCCGTTGATTGTCCGGCAGGAAACCGAGATCGACGACCCTGCCGGCCAGCTCGGGACCGACGTTGACATCACCGGTGCCGAAGGTGACGAGCGTGAACGGGAGGTCGTAGCGTGCGACAGCGCGTGCGAACGCTCCCAGGAGCGCCTCCCAGCCCTTGGCCCCTTCCCGACGCCCCGCGTAGACCAGGAACCGGCCCGCGATGCCGTGCCGAGCTCGGAAACCTTCAGGGTCGTAGGCTTCTGGTGCGTGTATGCCGCATCCCACCACCTCGTGGCGAGCGAGGCTCGGAAACACGTCGTGAGCCAGCAGATGTTCCGGTTCCGACAAAAACCACAGGCCGGCCACGCTCCGAAAAAGGGGCCGAAAGAGCTCGAGCCGCAGATAGGGCTCGTCGTGGGCGCACGCCATCAGGATGCTCCGCTCGGGAGCCACCTGGGAGCAGGCATAGGTGGTCCAGAAGAGGTAAGGGGCGAAGACGAGAGCCCGGTAGTCACCGGCGTGGTCGAGAAGGTGATGGAAGAGTTCCGGCACGCGCATGTCGTCGTTCATCCACCGCTGCTGCTGGCTCAGGGTAAGCGATTCGCCCCGGAGAATTCCCGCCTCGTAGATGGCTCGCTCCCGGCGGGGCGTGGACACGACTGCCGGGAACCGGCGCACTGTTACGCCGTCGATTCGCTGCACCCCGGCCTGGTACTCGTTCGCCCACCTGAAGTGGTCGCGGGCGCAGGTGGTCAGCACCTCAACCTCCCACCCCCTTCCGGCGAGCGCATGGGCCGTCTCCCGCAGGACGGTCTCCGCCCCGCCGACCACGGCTTCGCCGTAACGAGGCGGAACAAACCCCACCTTGCCGGCGCGCTTCACCGGAGGCGGTCGCTCGGAGCCACCGACCCATCTTGCACGTTTCCTCGGTGGCACACCAAGCTGCAGCGATGGACATTTGCGTCTGCGGTGCCCAGGTGCCTTTCGTCAGAGGAGGGGCGGAGCTCCTCATGGAGAACCTCGTTGACGCCTTCGCGCAGGCCGGCCATCGGGCGGAGCTGGTCCGGCTCCCGGTGGCGTGGGAACCCACTCGGCTGTTCGATGCCGCTCTGGCATGGCGCATGGTCCCGATCGACGCAGACCTCGTCGTCGCCATCAACTTCCCGTCCTACTTCGTACAGCATCCCCGGAAGGTGGTCTGGCTGGCCCACCAGCACCGTGGAGCCTACGACGGGGCCGACGCCCAATGGTCCGGCTTTGCAGCCGACGACGCCTCGCTCGAGATCCGACGCCAGCTCTTCGACTGGGACTGTCGCGCCCTTGAGGAGGCCGAACGGCTGTATACGATCTCGGCGGTCGTCGCAGACCGGTTGCTGCGGTACAACGGTCTGCGCGGCACGCCGCTGTACCACCCGCCGCCGCTGCGGGACCGGCTCCGTTCCGGGCCCTACGGGGACTACGTGTTCTGTCCTACCCGGCTCTCCGAGAACAAGCGCCCCGAATTGCTCGTCGAATCACTGGCATGGACATCTAGTGATGTCCGTCTCGTCATCGCCGGCGCCGGGGTACTGCGGGACAGTCTGCTGGCGACGGCGCGTCGGCTCGGAGTGGCCGACCGTCTGGAGATGCCGGGCTACATCGACGACGAGACGTTGATCGACCGATTCGCCGGGGCGTTGGCGGTGGCCTACGCGCCCTTGGACGAGGATTACGGCTATGTGACCCTTCAGGCGTTCCTGGCCTCCAAGCCGGTCGTCACCGCCTGCGACTCGGGCGGCGTCCTCGAATGGGTCCAGGACGGCGTCAACGGCATCGTCACCGACGGCACCCCAGCGGCCATGGGTGCGGCCATTGACCGCCTGTTCGGCGACCGCGACCTCGCCCGCCAGCTCGGGGAGGCCGGGCGGGAACGCGTCGGTGACCAAGCATGGGAGCCTGTGGTCAACTGTCTGCTGGGTGCCGGATGACCGGCGCAGCCGGCCCCAATGAAGGGAGCGCCCGCCAGTGACCCCTCCGGTCCTCGGTCTGCTCGTGGGAGCAGGGCCGACCGGTCCTCTGGCCTCACTGCTTCGAGTGCTCAGCGCATGGTGCAGGCCCCACCTGTGGCGACCCGGCGTGGGGCCGGTGGCGGCGTGGATGGCCACATCCCCCGAGGCCGCAGAGGCGGGAACATCCGTCCGAGGCCGCCAACCACTGGCCGTATGGGTCGACGACTGCCCTGCCCTGCAGCGGGCCCAGGCGCTCGAGGGCCCGGCGCCGGTGCTCCTGACGGCCGACCCGGCGGTCGCCGCGAACGGTGACGGCGTGGTCCTCGTGCCCTCTGACGGGGTCGACTCGACCCGGTCCCTTCCGCTCCCCCCGTTTCTCCGGGCCTGCTGGCGGGACCGCTTCGGCCTCCCGGCCGACCTGGTCGTGGCCGTCGGCGGTCCGGGGCCCGGCTCGCTCCCGGAGGAGCTCGGCCCCACCGCCATGGCGCTGGCTTCGGCGGTCAAGGTGGAAGCCGGCTGCGTGACGCGGTTACTGGAGGCCATGGCCTGGGCCGCCCCGTGCGTCGCCGACGCCGCCACCTCGGCGCGCATCGGGGGCCGGCACGGGGTCGAGCTGATCATCGCGGAGCCCGAGGAGATGGAGCAGCTGGCCACCGACCTGGGCCGGGACTGGCGACGGGCCACCGAACTCGGAAGGACGGCGCGCCGTCACGTCGAGTGCCTTCACGACCTCCACCACCCGGCGTCGGAAGTCGCGATCCGCCTCGGCCTGGCCGACCCCGTCACGCCAGCGCGGCGGATGACCACCGTGCTCGACGTGCTCGGGACGGCGCCGGATGCGGAGATCCGCCGGCGGGCCGTCGCCGCGCTGGCATTTACGGCATGAGCCCGCCGCACCCCGCCCTGCGGGAGGAACTGATTCGGCGGCTGCGACTGCGGTTGGCGGGCGACGCCGGCGCCGGACAACCCGCCGAGGCCGCTACAGGACCACGGGTGAAGCGGTTCGCGAAGCGCTCTGTCGACCGGTTTGTGGCGCCCGCCCTCGGAGTCGCGTTGAGGTACACGCACGCCGACATGGAGCGCCTCTCGGCCGAGCTGCGAGAACATGGACGGCTACTGCGAGCAATTGAGGCCGAGGTGGAGTTGCTGAAGGGAACCGTCGAGGCGCTGTCGTCCTCCGAACTGCCGACATCTCGTCATCCGCCGGGGTAGCGGTTGTGGCCGCTTGGGACCCCTGGCCTATGATCGCGGCGTCGCCCCCTGCCCGGATCCCGCTCTTCGCC
>JANMRJ010000643.1:0-6431 GCA_031370985.1 Acidimicrobiales bacterium | reverse complement strand
CCCAGCCCAGCCGGACCGGGTTCCCGGCAGGGTCGCGCAGGCTGAGCGAGGGGGCGACCTCGGCGACGAGGTCGACGGCGCGGAGGGCGAAGTGCAAGGCCAGGTCGGAGGCGTCGGGCAGGTGGGCGCAGTCCCAGACCGCAAAGACGGCGTCGCCCGCATAGTCGCTAAGCGTGCCCTTCTGCTCGTTGAGCAACGCCCTGAGTGATCCATAAAGAACATCGAGGTCGCGCGTCACGATGTGGCCTTCGGTGTACTGGGAGATCGTCGAGTAGCCCAGGATGTCGCCAACGACCATGACCATCGTGGTCTGGCTGATGCGCATCGCCGTCTTACGGGGGTCGGCATGGACCACCGAACGGAACGCCTCTGTCTGGAACTCGAACGTGGCGGGACCCACCGTGATCCGGTCGCGGGACCGGATCGGCACCTGCTGGCCGCGTTCGATGCGCTGGCCGTTGAGGCGGGTGCCGTTCGTGCTGTGGTCGATGATGTAGGCGTGATCCTGGTCGATGTCGAGCCGGACCTCCATGTGGTCGCGAGAGACTTCGGCGTCATCGACCACGAAGCGGCGTGACTCCTCGACGCGGGCACATTCCCGGCCGATGAAGAACTCGTTGTAGATCGGCACGGCTCGCTCGCCGGGGCCTCCGGGATCGACGATGAGGTAGGCCAGCGGCTCGCCTGCTGTGGTGGCCATCAGGCGCCGGCCCCTGACAGGCGCCGCTCGCGCCGGTTCTTGGCGATGAGCCGGCGGAAGCGCCCGAGGGCCGCCGCCGCCTGGCCGGCCGACAACCCTGCGGCCCCGGTCATGGCGACGCACAGCCCGAGGGTAAGTACTCCGGGTTCCTTTCCGGCGACCAGCCCGACGGCCAATGCGAGTGGCACCCCGAGGACCCCGCCCAGCACAGTGGCGACCACCACGCCGGAGCGCATTCGGCGGCCCCGCCGGACGGTGCGCAGGATCGACTCTCCGTAAGCGCCGATGAAGAGCATCGCCACGAGGGAACCCAGGCCGATCACCGACGCCACGGCTGGCCGCGCCAGCTCTAGCGGCACGCTCTGGTGGGCACTGACGGCGCCGCCCCGCAGCAGTTCCACCTGCATCGTCGCTCGCCCGCCGACGAGCAGGCGGGGGCCGGTGGCGTCGACCGCGGCCTGGAAGCCCCCGCCGACCCGAGCTGTTGCGGGAGCCGTGGCGATGCCGAGCGTGATGCCGGCCAAGGTGAACCGGAGCCGCACGGTGTCGGGCAGGCTGCCGCCGTTGCCTGGGCCAGTGACCAGAACGTCGTCGTCGAGGTCGACCCGGATGGTGCCCCGCTCCACGTCGGCCCCGGCCACCTGGACGGCTCCGGCCGGGATGTTGCCCCCATGGGACGGCGAGCCGATCCCCAGCAGGGCCACGATCGCCGCCAGCAGGACGAGACCGGCGGCGCGGGCCACCAGGGCGATCGGCAGGGCAGGCCGGCGGAGCACCTCGCCCATGGGTCGGAACTCCCCCGGCCCAGATTCGACGGGTGCCGCCCCGCCCCGGCGGACCGACGTGGTGGCCCGGAGAGGCCCCGAGACCGAAGCCGATGTCACGGCGCGCGTCGAGGTGGGTACGGGGAGACCGCCGCCCGGGGCGATCGATGTCCGCTCGGTGGCGGCCACGATGGCCGCGGAGCCCATCACGGCCTGGTGGCCCCGCAGCTCGGGCCAACCGGGTCCCCATGCCGCGGTGGCGGCGTCGGCGAGGGCGACGCCCATGGCCTCAGCCGATGGGTAACGGTCGGCGGGCCGCTTGGCAAGGGTGCGCATCACGACGGCGGCGATCTCGGCCGGAACCGCCGGGGCGACCTGGCCCAGGGGGGTCGGCTCCTCGTTGACGTGGCGGTACAGCACGGAGAGCGCGTCCCCGTCCTCGGCGAAGGGCAGATGCCCCGACAGCAGCTCGTAGAGCACGGTGCCGATGGCATAGACATCGGTGGCCGGTCCCACCTCGCCCGCCTGGGCCTGCTCCGGCGCCATGTATGCCGGGGTGCCGATGACCTCGCCCGCCCGGGTCGCCATGGTCTCGTTGCCCCCCATGACCTTGGCGATCCCGAAGTCGGTCACCTTCACTGCGCCGTTACCCGAGAACATCAGGTTCTCGGGCTTCACGTCGCGGTGGAGGATGCCGCGCTGGTGGGCGATGTGCAGGCCGGCACAGGCGGCGAGGATCACCGCGCACGCGGTCTCGGGGGTGACCCCGTCGCCGATGAACCGGCTCCACAGGGTTCCCCCCGGGAGGTTCTCCATCACCAGTAGGCACAAGCCTTCGGACTCGACATAGTCGAACACCGGCACGATGTGGGGATGGTCGAGCGACGCCAGGATGCGGGCCTCGGCGACGAACCGGGCCCGTACCGAGGGGTCGACGGCGAACGCCGGCGGCAGCTGCTTGATGGCCACGTCCTTGCCCAGCAGGCGGTGCCGGCCGGCCAGTACCACGCCCCACCCCCCGCGACCCAGCTCGGTGCCGATCTCGTAGCCGGGCAATGCCGCCGCGATCTGCTCGATGCCGGCGCTCACCGGACGCTCACTGCTCCGTCACGATCGTCGTCGGTGCCTTCGGGGGCTCGCCCGGGTCTTCGTCACTGTCGGCAACGATCCGGACCACGGTCGTCGGCTGGTGTGCCTCGTCGTCGGCCGGGCCGAGTGGGACATCGGGATCGTCGAGCCTGATGGTGGTCGGAGCCCGGGGCGCGACGGCGACGGGCGCAGCGACTGTCGCGTTCGCCGGCTGTGACATAGGCACCTCAGTTTCCGCAGCGGAGCGCGGCGGGTTCGTGTCGACTGTCCCTGGAGCGGTGATCGTGGCGTGGGCGGGCTGTGCCGGCGGAGCCGTGGTGGCCGCATCGGGGCGGACGTCGCCGGCCGCCGGAGACTCGGGTTCGCGGGCCATGGCGGTCAGCTCGCGGGGCGCGCTCGGTCCGAGCTGGCCGAGGGGCGCGGGCGCCGCGCTCAACTCGCCATCGGCTCCCGCCCGCTGGATCTCTACGACCACAGGCCCGGGGCCGACCGGCATCGGGGTGGCGCCTGACCGCAGCGCCAGGCGCTCCTCCTCGTCCTCCTCCATCTCCTCCTCGGTGCGGAGATCCGGCGCCGGCGTGAGGTAGCCGAGAGCGAAGGACGCTGCGGAGCAGACCACCACGATCGTCAGCCAGCGGCCGACCGCAGGCACGAACACCCGCGTGGCGGACAGGGTGAAGTTGAGGAACAGGCCCAGGCCGAGGCCAGGCGTGAGGAACCGCATGGCTCGGCGCCAGCGGTTGGGATGGAGGCGGTGACGCGCCAGGCCCGTTATGCAGCCGAGCAACGACACGACGGTGAGGGCGGCCACCCCGACGCCGAAGAGGCCGTAAACGGAGCGCAGTGAGCCCCGGACATCAACCACGCCGCCCTGGGAGGCCAGTTCGCGGCGGTCGTTGTCGAGGAGCTTGACCGATCCGGGGACCAAGCCGGTGGCCTGGCCGTCGAGGCCTCCGAGGTCAAGGGTGAACCGTCGGGAGCCCTGGCTGTTGGGCGGGACGGTCAGGCCGACGGCCGTGTCGTAGGCGAAGAACGAGAGCCCGACGACGCGGCCCTCCAAGCGAACGATGCGCACGGTGATGGGCTGGCTGCCCCGGTTGGTCACCTCGACGCTCAGGACAGAGTCGCGCTTGGGGTCGAGGCGTATCGGGTCGGTCTCGGTACCGTCGCTGAACGCCCGCCCGTCAATCTGGGCCGTGACCTCGACAGCGCCAGCGGCCGTCGCCGGAGTAGGGCCGGCGGCGCCGACCAGTCCCATGCTGAGCGTCAGCCAACCGATTTGCGCGGCCACCGACCCGCACCTCTTCATTGGGTACGAACGTAGCAGGGCATGAGCTCGCCGACTGCCTCGCCCGCCGGCGTGGCCTGGTGGTGACTCCGGCAGTGCTCGAACAGGCTCGGCGAAGCGTGACCCTGCGTGAGGAGTTCTTGACCGGGTTCGGGGGCCTGACCGCCCGCGAGGTGGCGGATCTCGCCGGATCCTCAGCCACCAACAGGGGCCAGTACGCCCAGTGGGCGCCACGGAGTTCTCTCCGGGTGTTCGGACCCGACTCGGCGTTTCGGGGCCGTTCAGGCGGCCGAACAAGCGCTGCGTCGGCATCAGTCGCCCCGTCAGATCTGGGCCAGCTCCACCACGACCGACATCGAGTCGGTCTCCTCGGTGACTAGCTCGGCGATCCGGCCAGCGTCTCGGAGGTCGCCGGCCGCGGCGGCCAGCGCGGCCAGGCGCTCGGGGGTGTCACGGACGATCACGCGGGCGACCTCGGCCCGCATCGACGCCTGGGCGACGGTCTTGGCCTTGCGGACCTCGCCGAGGACGGCGGAGGCGACCTCCAGGACGAGGGGGTCGGCGCCGGCGCCTGCCGGGCCGCGCAGCTCGCTGGCGTCAGGCCATGCGGCCCGGTGGACCGAGCCCTCCTTCCACCACGACCAGACCTCCTCGGTGACGAAGGGCAGGAACGGGGCGAACAGGCGGAGCATGGCGGAAAGCGCCAGCGTCAGGGCCCGGTTGGCCGACGCCGCCGCCTCCTCGCCCTGGCTGCCGTAGGCCCGGCTCTTGACCAGCTCCAGGTAGTCGTCGCAGAAGCCCCAGAAGAACGACTCGGCCCGCTCCAGGGCCCGGGCATAGTCGTAGCCCTCGAACGCGGTGGTGGCGTCGTCGACGAGGGTGGCGAGGCCGGCGAGCATGGCCTGGTCGAGGGGGGCGCTGATGTCGCCCTCCTCGCCCACCTCGGCGTCCGGCTCCGCCGGCCGAGGATTCAGACGTGACAGGGCGAACTTCGATGCGTTGAGCAGCTTGATGGCCAACCGCCGGCCGACCTTCATCTGGCCCTCGTCGAAGGCGGTGTCGACGCCGGGGCGCCCGCTGGCCGCCCAGTAGCGGACGGCGTCGGAGCCGTACTGGTCGAGCAGGCCGATCGGCGTAAGGGCGTTGCCCTTCGACTTGGCCATCTTCTTGCGGTCCGGGTCCAAGACCCAGCCCGAGATAGCTGCGTCGGTCCAGGGCAGCGTGCCGTGTTCGAGGTCGGAGCGCACGACGGTGGAGAACAGCCAGGTGCGGATGATCTCGTGGGCCTGGGGCCGCACGTCCATCGGGAAGACGCGGGCGAACAGGTCGGGGTCGTCGGCCCAGCGCCCACCGATCTGGGGGGTGAGCGACGACGTGGCCCAGGTGTCCATCACGTCGGGCTCGCCGGTGAAGCCGCCCGGCTGGTCGCGCGCCTCCGCGGTGAAGCCGTCGGGAACGTCGGTGGACGGGTCGACCGGCAGCCGTGACTCGTCGGGCACGAGGGGCTGGTCGTAGCGGACCGAGCCGTCGTCGCCCAGGCGGTACCAGAGCGGAAAGGGCACCCCGAAGAAGCGCTGGCGGCTGATGAGCCAGTCGGTGTTGAGCCCCGTGACCCACGACTCGAAGCGCGCCCGCATGTACGGCGGGTGCCAGCGCAGCTCGCGGCCCCGCTCGAGCAGCCGCTCCTGGTGGTCGAGCGTGTGGATGAACCACTGCCGGCTACTGAGGATCTCGAGGGGCTTGTTGCCCTTCTCGAAGAACTTGACCGCGTGGGTGATGGGCCGGGGGTCGCCGAACAGGGCGCCGGCCTCGCGGAGCATCTCGACGATCCGGGTGCGCGCCGGCTCCATCTTCTTGCCGGTCAGCTCGGCCCACGCCGGCGACGCGTCGACCCCGGCCGGCGGGTCGGCCTGGATGCGCCCGTCGCGCCCGACGATGGTGCGGGTCGCCAGCCCAAGCTCCCGCCACCACGTCACGTCGGTGGTGTCGCCGAACGTGCAGATCATGGCCACGCCGGTGCCCTTCTCGGGCTCGGCCAGCGGGTGGGCGACGATCGGCACGTCGACCCCGAACAGCGGCGTGCGGGCCTGCGACCCGAACAGCGGCTTGTAGCGCTCGTCGTCGGGGTGGGCGACGAGGGCGACGCACGCCGGCAGCAGCTCGGGACGGGTCGTGTCGATCTCGATGGCCGTGCCACCAGGCCCGCCGAAGCGGATGCGGTGGTAGGCGCTGCCCACCTCGCGGTCCTCCAGCTCGGCCTGGGCGATGGCGGTCTGGAAGTCGACATCCCACAGCGTGGGCGCCACCTTCTGGTACGCCTGGCCGGCAGCCAGCAGATGGAGGAAGCCGCGCTGCGACGCCCGCTGGGCCTCGGGCCCGATCGTCGTGTACGTCATGGCCCAGTCGACCGAAAGCCCGACCCGCCGCCACAGCTCCTCGAAGGTCTTCTCGTCCTCGACCGTCAGCCGGACGCACAGCTCGACGAAGTTGGGCCGCGACACCGCGACCGGCGGCGACGGCGGCTTGGCCGGCGGCTCGAAGGTGGGGTCATAGGGAAGCGCCGGGTCGCAGCGGACGCCGAAGTAGTTCT
>JANMRJ010000603.1:0-7215 GCA_031370985.1 Acidimicrobiales bacterium | reverse complement strand
CTGGACTTCACTGTCCGGGCCGGCGGGTACGGCTATGCCACCACCACGGTGCCGTTCGTGATTGCCCCGGGCACGGCCCAATCGATGGTGATCCACGCCCTGCCGACCGGCGTCGGTGGCGCTGCCGGCGCCCGGCAGGCCTGCCTGCCGGTCAGCTTCGCCTGACCTAAGCCCTACGCGGTTCTACGGGGAATTGGCTACCACGCCCGCCGCCTGGCGGGCGTGCCTGCGGTGCGGTTCTACGGGGAATTGGCTACCACGCTCGCCGCCTGGCGGGCGTGGTAGCTAGACCGCGTCAGCGGCGACGCCTCCACGTGGGCGAAACCCAGGGACCGGCCGGCGCCGGCCAGCCGGTCGAACTCCGCCGGCGTCCACCACCGGTCCACCGGGAGGTGGTCGGCGGACGGGCGGAGGTACTGGCCCAGCGTCAGGATCGACACGCCCACGCGCTGGATGTCGGCCATCGCCGCCAGCACCTCGTCCTCCGTCTCGCCCAGCCCGAGGATCAGGCCCGACTTCGTGACCAGGCCGGCGGCCGCGGCCCGAGCCAGCACCGACAGGCTGCGGGCGTAGGACGCCGACGGCCGGACCTGGCGCTGGAGGCGGGCCACGGTCTCCAGGTTGTGGTTGAGGACGTCGGGCCGGGCGCCGAAGATCGTGGCCAGGGCGTCGGCGTTGCCCTTGCAGTCGGGAATGAGCACCTCGACGGCCGTGCCCGGGTTCCGCCGGCGGACGGCACGGATGGACTCGGCGAAGGAGGCTGCGCCCCCGTCGGGCAGGTCGTCGCGGGCCACAGCGGTGATGACGGCGTGGGCGAGGCCCATGTCGGCCACCGCCTCGGCCAGCCGCTCCGGCTCGGCGGGGTCGACCGGCATCGGCTTGCCGGTATCGACCTGGCAGAACCCGCACGCCCGCGTGCACTGCTCGCCGTTGATCATGAAGGTGGCGGTGCCGTCGCGCCAGCACTCGTAGATGTTGGGGCAGCCGGCCTCCTCGCACACCGTGACCAACCTGCGCGAGCGCATGGTCTTGCGGACCTCGCGGTAGGCCGGGCCGAGGTCGACCTTCACCCGCAGCCACTCGGGCTTGCGGGTCGCGACCGGCATGCCGACCGGCTCCTCGCGCTCCCAGGACACGTCGACCCGCTCCACGCCGGCACCGCCCCACCGATCGCCGGCGGCTTCGACGATCGCGTCGACGACCTGGCGCATGCCGGTGTCGACCCCTTCGGCGGCCAGCGAGGTCACGCCCTTGCCCTTGATGCCGCAGGGGACGATCGCGTCGAACCACGACAGATCGGGGTCGACGTTGAGGGCGAAGCCGTGCATGGTGCGGCCCCGCGACCGGCGGACCCCGATGGCGCAGATCTTCCGGGGCGCCGGCCCGCCGGCGTCGACCCAGACCCCAGGGGAGCCGTCGAGCCGCCCCAGGCCGGGTAGGCCGAGACCGGCGCACACATCGATGACGAGCTGCTCGACGGCGCGGACATGGTCGCGCGGCGAGTCCGTCGTCGAGAGACTGGGGTACCCCACGAGCTGGCCGGGGCCGTGCCAGGTGATCTCCCCGCCCCGGTCGGTGGCGATGACATCGGCGCCCAGCTCGGCCGCCGGCACCCGCAGGTTGTCGCCGGCGCCCCGGAGGCCGACGGTGTAGACGGGGTGGTGCTCCAGCAGGAGCAGGTAGGAGTCGGTCGTACCCCCGAACAGGGCCCGCTGCAGAGCGTGGGCGTCGCCGAAGCGCACCCGCCCGAGCCAACGCGCCCGCAGCGGCCCGTTACCGAACCCGCCATCAGGCGTCAGGCTCGCCACCTCCGCAAGGCTCACAGCTCCTGGGACCAGTCCCGGGTCTCGAGGATGTCGCGGCACCGGGCCAGGAACGCCGACGCGTAGGCGCCGTCGAAGGCCCGGTGGTCGAAACTCAGGGCCAGGGTGCCCACCGGGTGGATGGCGATAGCGTCGCTGCCGTCGGGCAACTGGACGACGACCGGGCGCTTCTTCACGCCGTCGGTGGAGAGGATGGCGACCTGGGGCTGGTTGATCACCGCGACGGTGAGGAAGGTGCCGTGGCCGCCGGGGTTGGTGATGGTGAACGTGCTCCCGGAAATCTCGTCCGCGTTGAGCTTCTTGTTGCGGGCGCGGCCGGCGAGGTCGGAGATTTCTCGGGCGATCGACCGCAGCCGCTTGCCGTCGGCGTCGTGGATCACCGGGACGATGAGACCCTCGAAGTTGATGTCCACCGCGATGCCGAGGTGGACAGCCTTGTGCACGATCAGCTCGTTGTCGCCGACCGATGCGTTGAGGTGGGGGAAGTCCCGGAGGGCGTCCATCACCGCCCGCGAGACGAACGGGAGGTAGGTGAGCGAGAAGCCCTCCTCGGCCTTGAAGGCGTCCTTCTCCGCCAGCCGGACCCGGTCGACCGCGTCGTAGTCGACCTCCATGGCAATCAGCACGTGGGCCGACGTGGCCTGCGACCGGACCATGTGCTCGGCGGTCCGCTTGCGGATGTTCGAGAACGGGATGACCTCGTCGGCGCCGGCCCTCGCAGTCGGCGCGACGGCCGGAGCGGCTGTGGCCGGGGGCCTGCTGCTGGTCGCCGGCTTGGGCGCGGCCGACCGGCTGCCGCCCTTGTCGAGGTGGGCCATGACATCGTTGCGGGTGACCCGACCCTCGATGCCAGTGCCCTGCATGTCGTCGGCGTCGAGGTTGTTGTCGGCGAGCAGCCGGCGTACCAGTGGGGAGAGGACCTTGCGGCTCCCGGCGGCGGCCGGTGGCGCCGGCTCAGGGGCCGGCTCTGGCTCAGGGGCAGGCTCGGGCGCGGGTTCGGCCGCCTGGGGCTCCGGCGACCGCTCTGTGGCCTTCGGCTCCGCCGCCGGCGCGGCCGTGCCATTGGCCGAGGGCGGCGCGTCGTCGATCACGGCCAGCTTGGCCCCGACGTCGACGGTCTGGCCCTCTCCGACCAGGATCTCCTTGAGGAAACCGCCGGCCGCGGCCGGCACCTCGGAGTCGACCTTGTCGGTGGAAACCTCGAAGAGCGGTTCGTCCATGGCGACCTGGTCGCCGACATTCTTGAACCACCGGGTGATGGTGCCTTCGGTGACCGTTTCGCCGAGTTGCGGCATCAAGACGTTGAATGACTCAGTGTCTGTCATCAGCCGTGCAGTCCCCTTCCAGTGAGCGACAGGACCGTTTCGCCGAACGTCTCCGACAGCGTCGGGTGCGGGTGGATGAGCTGGCCCATGTCGTCGGGTGTGGCCTCCCAGTTCACCGACAGCCAGCCCTCGCCGAGCTGCTCGGTGACCCACGGGCCGACCATGTGCACGCCGAGGATGGGGCCCGCCGTGCCATCGGGGCGTTTCTGGGCGATGACCTTCACCAGGCCCTCGGTCTGGCCGATGATCATGGCCCGGCTGTTGGCGTTGAACGAGTGCTTCGATACCGTGACCTCGTGGCCGGCGTCACGGGCGGCCTCCTCGGTCATGCCGGCGAAGGCAACCTCGGGGTGGCAGTAGATGCACCACGGGACCTTGTCGTAGTCGACCGGCTCCACGTCCTCGCCGAGCATGTCGCGCACGGCGACGATGGCCTCGGCGAAGCCGACATGGGCGAGCTGAGGGGTGGCGACCACGTCACCCACCGCGTACACACCGGGCTCGCCGGTGCGCTGGCGGCTGTCAACGGTGATGAACCCCCGATTGTCGACCTGCACCTTGGTGCCCTCCAGGCCCAGCCCGTCGCTGAGCGGTGTACGACCGACGGAGACGACCACCGCGTCGACGGTGACCGACTCGCCGTCGCCCAGCTTGACCGTGACCTGTCCGTTGGACTCGGCGTGGCCCTCGACGGTGACACCGGTGCGCACGCTCATGCCCCGCTTCTTGAACGACTTGACCACCACATCGACGACATCGGCGTCGCAGCCCGGCAGGAGCTTGGGCAGCGCTTCGAGCAGGGTGACGTCGCAGCCGAGGTCGCTCAGCATCGAGGCGAACTCGCAGCCGATGGCCCCGCCGCCGATGACCGCGGCCGACGCCGGCAGCTTGTCGATTTCCAGCACATGGTCGGAGGTGAGGATCCTCGTGCCATCCGGCTCGAAGTTGGCGATGATGCGGGGGACCGACCCGGTGGCCAGCACCACGTGTTTGCCGTGCAGCTCGGTGCCGTCGCTCACGGTGACCAGGTGGCCGCCGCTGAGACGGCCTGTGCCGGCGAACATCTTGATCTTCCGCTTCCTCATCAGGCCCTGCAGGCCCTTCCAGAGCTGGTCGACCACCTTCTGCTTGCGGGCGCGGGACACGCCGAGGTCGAGCTGCGGCTGGTCAGCCTGTACCCCGAACTCATTGGCGCCGGCCACGGTGCGGAACACCGAGGCCGTCTCCAGGTAGTGCTTGGCCGGGATGCAACCCCGGTGCAGGCAGGTGCCGCCCACCTTGTCCTTTTCGACGACCGCCACCGACATGCCGGCGCCGGCGGCGTACAGGGCGGCCGCGTACCCGCCCGGGCCACCACCGATCACGACAAGGTCGAACTCTTCGGCCATGGAGCCGAGCCTACCGGCGGCCGGATGGTTGGTCGCCAGAGCCCCGCCGGTCGGAGCCGCGGTCGCGACCGCTCCGACAACAGAGCGGGAGGCCGAACAGTGAGCGGAGCACGCACAGCCGAAGACTCCTCACGTCGTGCCTGGTTCAGACAGGCACGAGAACCCGTCGACTTCTCGTCGGCTGGCTCTAGCTAGCTGGCGCGTCGCCGGCGGGCGAGCCACGCCTTGCGGAGCTTGCGACGCTCATCCTCCGACGTGGCGCCCCACACGCCGGACTCCTGGTTGGTCGCCAAGGCGAACTCCAGGCAGTCGTCACGGGCGTCGCAGGCGCGGCAGACGGCCTTCGCCGCCTCGATCTGGTCGAGGGCCGAGCCGGTGGCGCCGACGGGGAAGAACAGATCCGGATCGGTGTCCCGACACGACGCACGCCGGCGCCAGTCGTCGACATCCCACTCGTACGGGCGGTTCCAGATCAGGGCCATAGCACCTCGTTGCGGATTCGCAGCCTAGGACGCAGACATTGTGATTTCGTTCACAAAGCTGGGAGCCAGGCAGAGCAGCGTAGTCTGCGGAGGGCTCAGCTCTGACGATACTGCCGGGGAGGGTGCGTCTACAAGGGTTTGTGAATCTTTTCCCAAAGTTCCTGAACGCAGATTACGGGACGATGAGCCGGATGTTGGCTTCCCCGTGGGTCACGGTGAGCGAGGTGGCCTCCCCCAGGTAGTCGCCGTCGACCTGGTGGGGGAAGGGCTTGTGGCCACGCACCGTGAGCGAGGCCAGGTCGGTGTGGTAGTCGACGTTCGGGCTGCGGCGGAGCCGCTTGCCCGAACCCATGGCCGACCCGAACAGCATGAGCAGGGTGCGGACCTTGAGCTTGCGGGTGGTGACCGTGACCAGGCCCCGCTCCGGGCCGGTGTCGGGCGTCACCGAGAGTGGGCGCCGGCCCAGGTAGGTGTAGGGGTCGGTGTTGAGGCTGATGGTGAAGAAACCGTCCTCCACGCCGGTGCCGTCGGGGAAGTCGAGGGCGAAGCTGGGCTTGCGGTGGTCGTAGTGCTTGAAATACGTCGAGAACGACGAGTAGACGAAGATGGCCTGGCCGATCTTGCGCTTCAGCGACGAGCGACGCTCGACCTGGGCCACCACCTCGGCGTCGTAGCCGATGCCCAGGTGGAACAGGAAGTGCCGGTCGTTCTTCGTGGCATCGGCGGCTTTGATTGTGCCCAGGCCGAATGTGCGCGACGAGTCGGTCCGGGCCAAGGCGGCCTGGAGCTGCGGCGCGGCCCTGGTGATCTTCGGGGCCATGCCGAGAGTGCGGGCGAACACGTTGGTCGAGCCCCCCGGGAGGGCGGCCAGGGCCGTCGATGTGCCGGCCAGGCCGTTGGCCGTCTCGTTGAGGGTGCCGTCGCCGCCGAGCACGACGACCACGTCGAAGCCGTCCTCGGCCGCCTGGCGGGCCAGGTCGGTGGCGTCGTCGCGTTTGGTGGTCTCCACCGTCGTCAGGTCGTGGTCGCCGACGAGGGCCGAGTTGGCGGCCATCCGGCTCTTCCAGTCCACCGACGAGGCAGACGGGTTGATAAGCAACATGACCTTCACGATTCGTCCTCGGCTTGGGTTCGGAGCTGGGCCAGGGCCCGGGCCAGCAGGCGGGAGACGTGCATTTGACTGATGCCCAGGCGGTCAGCGATCTCCGACTGGGTCAAGCCCTCGAAGAACCGCAGGTGCAGGATCATGCGCTCACGGGGCGGGAACTGGGCGATCAGCGGGGACAGGGTTACCCGGTGCTCGCTGTTAAGGAGGCCGGCGTCCTCGGTGCCGAGCTCGCTGGACAGAGTCGTCTCGTCGTCGCTGCCCGAGGGCGCATCGAGCGACGTGAAGCGGTAGGCGTGGCCAGCCTCGATAGCCTCCAGCACCTCCTCCTCCGTCACCCCCGCCGACTGGGCGATCTCGCCGATGGTGGGCGAACGGCCGAGCTCCTGGGAGAGGGTGCTGACCACGCCGCCAAGCCGTAGGTGCAGCTCCTGCACCCGCCGGGGCACCCGGACCGCCCAGCCCTTGTCCCGGAAGTGCCGTTTCAGCTCGCCGACGATCGTCGGAGTGGCGTAGGTGGAGAACTCGAGGCCCCGCTCGGGGTCGAAGCGGTCGACCGCCTTCAGCAGGCCGAGCGCGGCCACCTGCACGAGGTCGTCGAGCGGTTCGCCCCGGTTGGTAAACCGCCGGGCGAGGTACTCGGCCAGCCCCATGTGAGCGGTGACGAGGTCGTCACGCAGGGCGCGTTGGCGCGTGGTGGCGAACTCGCGGAACTTCTGGCGGAGTTCCTCGCGCTCCTTGGGAGCAAATGCCATCAGCGCCCGGACCTACGTGGACCTGTGTCGCTTGACCAGCCGGAACCGCGGGCCCTCCTCGCCTGCCGACAACTCACACTCGTCCACCACGGCTGCGAGGATCTGCTTCGAAAGGGCGGATACTGCGGGTTCGTTGCCCAGGCCGTCGGAGAACCGACCCGTGCCTTCCACGGCCAACTGGTCGTCGCCGAGGAGGTAGCGGAGCGTGATGGTGCCGGCCCGGCCCCGGGCGCCGACCATGGAGAAGCACACCTCGTCGATGGCAATGCGGAGATCCTCCACCTCATCGAGGGTGAATCCGACCCGGCTGGCCACGCCGGCGGCCATGATCCGCGAG
>JANMRJ010000707.1:0-6363 GCA_031370985.1 Acidimicrobiales bacterium | reverse complement strand
GACCTGGAACCCGTCGTCGGTGACCTCGACCGACTCGCCGAAGCGGCCGTGGGTCGAGTCGTACTTGAGGAGGTGCGCATTGATCGACGGCGACGTGAGGTCGTTGATGGCTACGACCTCAATGTCACCTCGCTGGTGCGCAGCCCTGAAGAAGATCCGACCGATACGACCGAAACCGTTGATGCCGACACGCACTGCCATACGGCCCCCTGTGGCTGATTTTTCCGACTTCTTAATAAAGCAGATCTCGAAGCGCAGCCGCCAGTAGGACAGGATCGTGACCCATCCCGTCGGGACGGGCCACCGGCCGCACGCTGCACTCTACGTCGAGGAACCCCACGGGGAGCGAGTCGGGCTGGCACAGGACAACATCGATGTCCAATCCATGAGCCCGCAAGGCATCGACATGGGCGGCGGTGTCGTACCCCGCCGTCTCGGGCAGCTGGGGCCGCAGATTGCAGACGTAGACCTTCCGGCCGGGGGTTGCGGCCAGGGCGTCGCGCACGTCGGGCACGGCCACCACGGCCAGGACGCTGGTGAACAAAGACCCCGGCCCGATCACCACCTGATCGGCGGCGGCGAGGGCGGCGAGGGCGGCTTCGGGGGCCCGGGCGTCGGCCGGCACAAGCGACACGCCGGCGATGCCCTCGGAGCTACCCACCGCCACCTGGCCGGTAATCGAGTCGCCCCCGTGCCCGCCGGCGCCCCGGATGACCGCCTTGAGCACGACCGGCTCAATCGTCGCCGGGACCACACGTCCGACCGCACCAAGGAGCCGGCCGGCCTCGGCGAGCGCCTGCTCGAAGTCGCCCGTCGACGCGGCCAGGCCGGCGAGCACGATGTTCCCGAAGGCGTGGCCCTCCAGCTCGCCGGCATCGAAGCGGTGCTCGAACGCCGAGGTCCACAGCGACTCCGGGTCGGCCAGGGCGACCAGGCACTTGCGCAGGTCACCCGGCGGGGGGATGCCGAAGGCGGCGCGCAGGCGGCCGCTGGAGCCACCGTCATCGGCCACCGAGACGATGGCGCAGACCTCGTCCGCGTACCGGCGGACGGCGGCCAGGGTCGCGGCCAGACCGTGCCCTCCCCCCAGGGCGACGACTCTTGCCACCGTTACTTCCCGAGATCGCGATGCTTGACCATCGGGGAGAAGCCCCGTTGGCGCAGCAGGCGCCCGAGCTCCTCGGCCAGGAAGACCGATCGATGCGTGCCACCGGTGCAACCGACCCCGATGGACAGGTACGACTTGCCCTCCTTCACGAAGGCGGGAAGGAGCAGCTCCAGCAGGTTGTCGAGGCGCTTGAGGAACTCCCCCGTCTCCGGCTGGGCCTTCACGTACTCCTGCACCGGCTCATCAAGGCCGGTCAGGGGCCGCAAAGTCTCGACCCAATGAGGGTTGGGTATGAACCTACAGTCGAAGACGAGGTCGACATCGAGGGGCAGGCCGTGCTTGTACCCGAACGAGACGATGCTGGTCTGGAGCTGCGACTCTGCTTCCCGGCCGAACAGGTCGAGCAGCCGATCGCGTAGCTGGTGGACGTTGAGGTCGCTGGTGTCGACGACCACGTCGGCCTCCGACTTGACCTCCTCCAGCAGCGCCCGCTCCCGCTCGATGGCCTCTGAAACCCGGTCGGTGCCCGACATGGGGTGGCGCCGGCGGGTGTTCTCGTACCGGCGGACCAGGACCTCGTCGGATGCCTCCAGGAAGAGGACCCGCACCCGGGCCGGCCCCTTGCGGAGCTGCTCGAGAGCGGTGGCCAGCTCCTCCAGGTAGTGCTCGGTCCGCACCACGAGGGCGACCCTCTCCGTTGTCGACCCTGGGGTCTGGACCAGCTCGACGACCTTGGCGATCAGCGCCGGCGGCAGGTTGTCGATCACGAACCAGCCCAGGTCCTCGAACGTGTCGCCGGCGGTCGACCCGCCGGCGCCGGAGACGCCGGTGATGATCAGGAACTCGCTCACAGAGCCGCCGAGCGGGGTGCCGTGCTCATCCACCCGCTCGCCTGCGGGACGCTCATAGGAGTTTCGCGGCGGCCATGACGAGGCCGGCGACCCCGATCATGGACGCGATGTTGGCCGTGATCAACCTTGGCAGCTGTGCCTTGACCTCGCCCCGGAGTTCGGCGATCTCACCCTTGACTCCGGCGATCTCACCCTTGAGCTCGCCTCGGAGTTCGGCGATCTCGCCTCGGATCTCGCCCATCTCGCCTCGGATCTGGGCCATCTCGCCCCGAACCGCAACGAGGTCGGACTGTCGGGCAACATCCGCCCACCCGACCGGCGGCAGTAGCTCCATCAGCGTCCCCGCCTGGCTCGGCCCAAGTTGGCGCTCGAGCACGTCGTACAGGTCCCGGCGAGCTTGGTCGGAAACCATCGTTGACCCCCTTCAGTTTCAGTTGTCCAAGGGGGGAAGCCCATCAGCACACGATACCGGGCGGCTACGACAACATCTTCTCGGCCCGCAGGAATAGCAAACGGGGGATGGTCGTCGCCTCCGTGTACTCCTCGGCCCGGGCCAGGAACCCCGGAGGCGGCGCCGGCTCCTCCATGCGGGTGATCAGCAGGCCGGCCGACGCCATGGCGTTGACGTACCGGGACATCGGTCTGTGGACGAAGGGCAGAAAGACATCCTTGTCGACCTCCTCCAGTGAGATGTCCTCCACCAGATAGGGGCCGATCCGCCAGTACTGCTCCTCCAGGATGTGGTCGTCGATCCAGCCTGAGCCGGGCACCTGCAACAACGGGTGGTTCAGGAAGAACAGGAAGCAGCCTCCGGGGCGCAGCACGCGACCGACCTCGGCGATGGCCGCATCGACGCCCTCGATGTGCTCGAACACCAGACAGGCCAGGGCGGCATCAAACGCCCCGTCCGGGAACGGCAGGGCCACCGCCTCGCCCTTGACGTAGCGCGGCCCGCCGGCCCGCCGGCGGGCCTCGACAAGCTGGCCCCACGAGGGGTCGACCCCCACCACCCGGGCGCCGTCCCCCGCCGCCACCCGAGCCAGCTGGCCCTCGCCGGTGCCCACGTCGAGCACGAAGGTGGCGCCGGCCAGGTGCTCGGCGGCCATCGGGATGATCTGCTCGGTGTACTCGGCGTCGGCACCATCGGTGAACGCCTCCTGCCACCAGCCGGCGTGGGTCTCCCAGAGTGAACGGTCCGAGATGGCGTCGGTGCCGTGGTCAGTCACCGGCGCTCGTCCCGTGGAACTTCTCGAAGACGGCGATAGCCACGGCATCGGGCAGCCAGGGCAGCGCCGCCAGGTCGGCCAACGACGCCGACTTGACCGCGGTGACCCCGCCCAGATCCTTGACCAGGCGCTTCTTCCGCGTCGGGCCGAGGCCGGCGATGTCGTCGATGCCGCTCTTGAGCATCCGCTTGCCCCGGAGCTGGCGGTGGTAGTCGATGGCGAAACGATGGGCCTCGTCGCGGAGACGCTGGAGGAGGTACAGGGCCTCGGACTGGCGGGGGATACGCACGGGGTCGGCCTGGCCGGGCAGGTAGACCTCCTCGAACCGCTTGGCCAGGGAGGCGACGGAGATCTCCTCGGCGAGCCCGAGGTCCTCGACCACCTTGACCGCCACGCCGAGCTGGCCCTTCCCCCCATCGACGACGAGCAGGTTGGGCGGGTAGTTGAACTTCCGGGGCCGGTCCCCCACCGGGCGCTCCCGCTCGACGAGGAGCGCGGTCAGCCGGCGGGTGAGCACTTCCTCCATGGCCGCAAAGTCATCGTTGCCACCCACCTCCCTGATCTTGAACCGGCGGTACTCACTCTTCTTGGTGAGCCCGTCCTCCATCACCACCATCGATCCCACGTAGTCGCTCCCCTGGATGTGGCTCATGTCGTAGCACTCGATGCGCAGCGGCGGGTCGGGAAGGTCGAGCGCGTCCTGGAGCGCATTGAGGGCCCGGGCCCGCGCATTGTGGTCCGACGCCCGCTTCAGGCGGTGGCGGACGAACTCCTCCTTGGCATTCTGGGTGACGGTGTCCTGGAGCGCCCGCTTGTCCCCCCGCTGGGGCACCCGGATGCTGACGTTCGAGCCCCGCTGGCCCGTCAACCACTCCTGGTAGAGGTCGAGGTCGTCGGGCAGGTCGGGGACGAGGACTTCCTTCGGCACCGCTGATGGGTCGTCGTAGTACAGGCCTTCCAGTACATGGCCGATGAGCTGCTCGGGCGTGACATCGGACACCTTGTCAACGACGAAGCCCTTGCGGCCCATCACCCTGCCCTTCCGGACGTAAAAGACCTGGACTGCAGCCTCGAGGTCGTCGCCATGGATGCCGATCACGTCGAGGTCCTCGGGTCGCTCGGTGACGACGGCCTGCTTCTCGATGGCCTTGCGGACGGCGGTCAGCCGGTCCCGGTAGCGGGCGGCCCGCTCGAACTCCAGGGCGTCGGCCGCCTCCGCCATCTGCTGCTCCAGCCGGCGGACGACGGCCTGGTTCTCCCCGGACAGGAAGTCGATGAGCTCGCCGACCAGGCCGTCGTAGGCTGACCGGCCCACTTCGCCGACGCACGGTCCGCTGCACTTCTCGATGTGAAAGAGCAGGCACGGTCGACCGAGGCGTTGGTGATCGGCGAACTTGTTGTCGCTGCACGTGCGGACCGGGAACGTCCTCAACAAGAGGTCGAGGGTTTCCCGGATGGCGTAGGCATGGCCGTACGGCCCGAAGTAGGTGACGCCCTTGCGCTTTGCGCCCCGCATGACCAGGGCCCGGGGCCAGTCGTCGCCCGTCGTGACGGCCAGGAACGGGTAGCTCTTGTCATCCCTCAACCGGATGTTGAACCTTGGCCGGTGCTGCTTGATGAGGCTGTACTCAAGCATGAGGGCTTCCACATCGTTGCGGACCTGGATCCACTCCACCGACTCGGCCGCGGCCACCATCTGGGCCGTCCGGGGCGCCAAGGTCGCCGGCGAGCCGAAGTAGTTCGACAGCCGCTGGCGCAGCGACCGGGCCTTGCCGACGTAGATGACCCGCCCCTCGCCGTCCTTGAACTGGTAGGAGCCGGGGGCGTCAGGGATGGTGCCGGCGGGTGGGCGCTGGAACGTCATCTGCCGTCCATGGTATCGATAGCAACTTTGCTATCATCGACCCATGAGTGCGGCCCTGTGGGTCAACCAGGCTCGGCGGGCTGCGGGCTTTACCCAGCGTGAGCTTTCTCGGAAATCCGGCGTGGCCCAGTCCGCCATCGCCCGCATCGAACGAGGCCAACAGGTCCCCCGCACCGACACCCTGGCGAAGGTGCTGGACGCCTGCGGGTCGAGTTGCGCCTTGGCCCGGTGCGAGGCGGCGTCGTCGACCGCAGCCAGACGCTCGAATGGGCGCGTCTGGACCCCACCGAGCGGCTCGACCGGGCCACGGGCTACGGCCGGTTGCTGACGACACTACGGAGGGTCCGACCGGTAGCCTCGTGAGCGGCGAGTTCGATCCCACCCTCGCCTTCGTCACCCTCAACCGTCATGCCGTCCGTTACGTAGTCATCGGCGGGCTGGCCGGCGAATGCTCATTGGTCATCGTCGACGACCACCTCGCCTTCCTGTCAGTG
Source organism: Acidimicrobiales bacterium (assembly GCA_031370985.1). Lineage (GTDB taxonomy): Bacteria > Actinomycetota > Acidimicrobiia > Acidimicrobiales > AC-14 > CADCTB01. Next base: position 820 of record JANMRJ010000707.1, on the reverse strand, counting down.
GCCGGGGCACTTCCTGCTCTCGGCGTGAGCGGCCCGGTGATCACGACATACAGCTTCCAGTACCGGATGGCACGGGCGGTGTCGGACTCGGCTCGGGCCGGAAGCCTGTCCCGGCGGCTTCCCGATCCCCCCGCCGCTCTGCGACGGGTGCTGCACCCCCCGCCGATCGTCTGGTCGTGCTCGACCCCCGCGCCAGCATCGAGGACGCGGTACGCATTGCCCTCAGTCACCGTGCGAACCTTCTACTCGCCGAACTTGCCGGCGCCGCCGTACACCATCGGGCCGCGATCCGCGTGACGCCGGCCAATCAGGGCTCGACGTGGGTGCACCTCATGGAGGCGGAGGGCATCGACTTCGCTACGGTCGAGCCCTGAGCTGAGGGACCCCGGATCGGCGGCGCCGACGACCCGGTGGCCGGCTGCGCCGACAACCCGGTGGCCAGCTACGGCTGCGGCTACGGCCGAGGCGGTGCCGGCGCGAGCTCCTCCGCCAGCAGGTCCATGAGCAGGCTGTCCCGCCACATCCCGTCGTTGGCCCGCTCGTAGCGCCGCATGATCCCCACGTCGCGGAAGCCAACCTTGCGGTAGGAGGCGATGGCGCGGGCGTTGCCGGCGGAGGGGTCGATGGTGATGCGGTGGTGGCCGAGGTCGTCGAACAGGTGCCGGGCGAGGGTCCGCAGGGCGTCGGTGCCGAGGCCGCGGTTACACCAGTCGGGGTGCAGGGTGATGTCGATCGTGGCGTGGCGGTAGTCGGGGTCGGTCTCCTCGAAGTACTGGACGTAGCCGATCATCCCGCCCTCGACCTCGATGACCAGCCCGAC
>JANMRJ010000555.1:0-2694 GCA_031370985.1 Acidimicrobiales bacterium | reverse complement strand
CGTGTTCGTCATGTACAACATCTATCGCGAGCCGTGGCTCGTCGCCAAGCTCGACCAGATGGCGACCGACACGTTCGGCCGGCCGCCACTGCTCCGGCTCGTCGGCCCGAGCGAGGCCGTCTTCGCCTCCGGGCCGGCGGTCAGCAACGGGGCGGCCGTGGCGCTGGGCGACGCGGTCGACCCCGTTCCCGTCGTCGACGGCGCCGCACCGAAGCCGGCCACCGACGACTGGCCATTCCTCTACCTTCGAACGCCCCAGATCGCGCCGTATTACCTGGCTGCGCTGGCGTTTCTCCTCGTTCTGGCGGTGGTCGCGGTCGCCGGAGCCGTACGGGTGAGCGGCGCCGGACGGCAGCGCCTGAGCCCCCACTTCTTCGTTCTCGGGATCGCGTTCCTGCTGCTCGAGACCAGGAGCCTCGTGTCGTTCAGCCTCCTCTTCGGAACGACGTGGCTCGTCAACGCGATGGCGATCTTCGCGATCCTCGCGAGCGTCCTCCTCGCGATCGTCATCAACCAGCGCTACCGGCCGAGCCGGCCGCGGATCCTGTACGCGGCGCTGTTCGTCACGATCGCCGTCGCCTGGCTCGTCCCGGCCGACAGCCTGTTGATCGATCCACCCCAGCTGCGCTACGTGCTTGCGGCGGCGATCGCCTTCGCCCCGGTGTTCGTGGCGAACCTGGTCTTCGCCTACTCGTTCCGGGACAGTGCGGCCGCCGACATGGCGTTCGCGTCGAACCTGGTTGGGGCGATGGTCGGCGGCGCGCTCGAGTATGTCGCGCTCCTGGCCGGGTTCCAGGCGCTGCTCGTCATCGTCGCAGTCCTGTACGCGGCAGCCTGGCTGCTCGCGAGCCGCTGGCGCTTCCTGGCGGATGTCGGCCTGCAGCCGGCCGGGGCCGCTCGCGACCCGTCGGGCTAGCTCGCCGCCGATTCCGCCAGCCGGACGGCCCGCGCGCCCTCGTCGTAGATCTCCTCGATCGCCTTGACCATCAGCTCGATGCAGAAGCGGTCGTGGACGAGGTCGTGGCCGGCCCGCGCCAGCATGTCGGCAAACGCATGGTCCTTGAGCAGGCGGATGACCGCAGTCGCGAGCGCGACCGGATTGTCGTGCTCGACGAGGAGCCCGGTGACTCCATCCTCGATCATCTCGGGGATCCCGCCGACATCGGACGCGACGACCGGCCGCGACAGCGCCATCGCCTCGAGGATCGAGAGGCCCTGGGCCTCGCGCCAGGACGGCAGGACCGCGACGTCGAGCGCGGCGGTGACCGCCGGGATGTCGTCGCGCCGACCGGTGAAGACGACCCGATGGGCGACCTTGTGGGCGGCCGCCCACTGCTCGAGGAAGTCCCGTCGCGAGCCCTCGCCGACGATCAGCAGGTACGCATCGGGGACCTCGCGCAGGACCTGCGGCCAGGCCTCGATCAGGGTCTGATGGCCCTTCTCGGGTTCGAGCCGGGCGACCACGCCGACGATCGGCGCGCCCGGCTCCATCCCGTATTCCTCGCGCAGGGTGCAGCACGGGCCCTGGTGGTCGTAGCGCTGGAGGTCGACGCCGTTGTAGATGAGCCGGACCGGGGCGCCGGTCCGGTGCTCGTCGGCGATCTTGCGTTCCATCGAGCGCGAGACCGCGATCAGCTGGTCCATCTCGGGGGTCAGGTGACGAAGCAGCTCGCGGTCCTCGTGCGATCGGATCCGCGACGAGTGGACGGTCGACACGACATACGGCCGGCGATGGCCGCGCTCGCCGAGCAGCATCGCCGCCTTCGTCCCGACGACATCGGCCCGGTACATGTGAGTGTGGATGACATCGGGCTGGACGAGGATCAGGTGCTCGACCAGGGCGGCGATCGCGGCGCCGTCATCGGGCTCGTCGATGACGGTGACGTCGATCCCGTGGCGCTGCATCTTGCGAACGGCGCTGCCGGCCGACAGGGACACGACCGACGCCTCGTAGTGGGTCGCGTCGAGCCGGGCCATCAGCCCGAAGACGTGCTCCTGTGCGCCGCCGTTCGTGCCGGTCGCGAGGATCTCGACGACCCGGACGCGCTTCGGGCCGGGCATGGGGAAGTGCTCGATCGGGGCCAGGCAGGGATCCCAGGTCGGCGGGGCGCCCATCAGGTTCGCGCCTCGTTGCGGCGCACGAGCAGCCGCTGGATCGGCTCGTCGACCGAACCCCAGTCGTACTTGTACGGCTCGTTGCCGCGCAGGAAGTCGAAGGAATGCATGCCGCGTTCGATGGCGAACTGGACGCACGTGGCGGCGAGGATGACGCCGGGCGAGAGCTCCCGGGCCTCGGGGTCGCTCCCAGCGTTGTAGAACATCAGGCGATTCCCCGATGTGACGAGGATGCCGGCCGCGATCCGCCGCGGGCCGACGGTCAGGGACACCAGCCCGACCGGCCCGTCCGGACCGCTCTCCTCGAACCAGCGACGGATGAATTTCCGCGACGCGTCACCACCCGGCGTCGGCGGGAACAGGCCGTCGGCGCCCCATTTGCTCTGGTGCAGGTCGATGAACGCGTCGAGCTCCGCGAGTGGCTCCGCGACGACCTTGAGCTCGATCTCGCCGGCCGCCTCGGCCCGCCGGATCTTGCGCCGGATCTCGTGCCGGGATTTCTTGTCGAGGGTCGCGAGGCAGTCCTCGAAGGTCGTGCCCTCCGGGATCGTCACGACCGGGCAGACGTCCTCGCGCTCG
>JANMRJ010000529.1:0-5460 GCA_031370985.1 Acidimicrobiales bacterium | reverse complement strand
GGAGGTGGAGCTGGCTGTTGAACGTGAGACGCTTGTGCCGTCGGCGTTTTTCGACGAGTTCCTGGCTGCTCTCGATGCGCCCGACCAGGTGCCAGCGGATCTGGTTGCCCTGGCAGGGCGGCCCCGCTCGTTCGTGCGGGGTTGAGGCAGTATCGCTCCGAACACCTGTCCCTCGAACACGAGCTGGACACGTTCGAATGCGGCATATCGATGCTCGATGACTGCTCCGGCGCTCCGCTCGCCATGCCGACGCCGCCACCACGGGGCGATTCTGGCGCGTCTGGCGCTGGACCGCCCCCTCCAAAGCCAGGGCCTTGGCGCTCAGCTTCTACTCCACGCCCTGACGAGGGCCGTGGACGCGTCGACCCGTGCCGCGGGGCCGAAGGGCAGTCCCTAATGGTCACCGTCGGCACGGAGCATCCGGTGGCGGTGGCGGCGGTGGCCGCTGTCCACGCTGGGGATCTGGCGACATTGAAGCGCCTCCTTCGTGAGCACCCCTGGCTGGCGACATCGAGGCTCGGGGACGACGATCCCGAGGGGATGTCCCGCACGCTGCTGCACGTCGTCGCCGACTGGCCGGGCCACTTCCCGAACGGCGCCGCCTCGGTCGCGGCGTTGGTCGGCGCCGGCGCCGATGTCGATGCCCGCTTCCGTGGACCGCACGCGGAGACGCCGCTGCACTGGGCCGCTAGCAGTGACGACGTCGAGGTGCTCGATGCCCTGCTCGATGCCCGCGCCGATATCGAGGCTCCCGGCGCCGTGCTTGGGGGCGGCCCTCCGCTCGCCGACGCCCGAGGCTTCAAGCAGGCGGGGTTTCTCGGGTAAACGCGCCGACGACACCCGCAAAGCCCACCTGCCGAAGGCAGTCGGCCTTCTCCTTCCCGATGCCGGCGGCCGGGCGCTACCGCGACACACGACCGGCCGGTGCCGTCCCACTGATCCAGGCCGGCGCCGCAGGGATGGCCTGATGGGGGATGCTGGACGGATGACACCTCGCGACGACAGCCCGCCCGAACAGATCGTTGGCTGGTTCCGGGAACTCGGCTGGGAGCTGCGGCTCCACGGGGATTCGCCGCCGCGCGGGGATGTCTCGAACGTGCCTCGAGCCCTTCGCGTGCTTCCGCGCTATACCCACTGGGCTGAGCTCGTTGCGCTCGAGACCGGCGCTGTCGCGTCCCGCTGGTACGGCGGCGGTTTGGATGAGGCGCAGGCCGTGCGAAGCGCGCTGCGCCGGTGGCGGACCGAGCATGGTGAGAATTCGTGATAGCCGCTGAACTTGTCGGGGTCGACTCCCTGGGTGGGGGGCATGCCCCGTTGTACCCCTTGAAATACGTGCTCAGCAGGTCGACGTCGGGGGCGCACGCCCTGACCCACGGCCCGTAGTTGCTGAACGCGGCCGGGCCGTAGGGGTCCGATGGCGCCCACGCTGATCACGCTCGGAAGGGCGGCGGGCAGAGGCGGGCGGCAGGTGCCGTCATTGCCGGCCGATGCCACCACCACGACCCCCAGGGCCTGGATGGAAGCAATGGCCAGCGCCAGCGCTTGGGCGTCCCGTGAACGCGTAGCCGCCGAAAGCGAGACGTGGCCGGCCTGCTGGGCGAGGATCGGCTTGCGGGCGAGGCCGCGGTGGCGGCCATGGAGGTCACCGGCGATGCCATGGCGCTGACCGCGTCGCGGCTGGACGAGTTACTGCTGGCCCTTCGACCTGCCCGTTGGCGCGCCTCTGGTAGTCGTGCCCACCGGCGTGCTCCACGGCCTGCCCCTGGGCCTGTCTGCCCGGGCTCGACGGCCGGAGCACCACCGTAGCCCGCCACAGCCCGGACGCCCCCAGGGAAACCAGTTGACGCCCCGCTGACGGGGAAGGCCGAGAGTCGACCCGTGAGAGCCGGCGGTCCGACCGACGTGGGGCTTGTCATCGTGCGCATTTGGCGGGAGCAGGGCTCGGCCAGTGGCGTCCGAGCGCGGGTGTCCGCAACGTGCGATGTTGAACATACCGACGAGCGATCGATGACCACCGACTCCGTGAACGCCGCCGCCCAGGCCGTCGATGAGTTCCTGCGGGCTTTCGCTGCGGGCCGGGGCGGTTCAGAGGAATCTCCGAAGTGAGACCATGGGTGGTATGAGGCGGCGAGTGAACGGCTCCAGTGTGTAATGGGCTCGATCGGGAGCGGCGGAGCGGCGGCAGGCGTGGTCGCGCCGCCAGCGCGATGCGACCGAGCCACGCCCTCGCCAGCGCTGGTCGCCGACACGCCCTTCCGGCTGTCGTTGCTCCGCTCCTTCTCGCTCCTCCGGATCGGCAGCGACGGGGCCGGGTCGGTCGTCGAGCTCCCCGGCTACGCCCGGCGGCTCCTCGCCTACCTTGCGCTCCGCCCCGAGAACGGCGACCGGTGTCTCGTCGCCTCGTCTCTCTGGTTGGACACCGACGAGCCTCGTGCCGCCGCCAACCTCCGCACGGCCCTGTGGAAGATACGCCAGGTGGCCCCCGGCCTCGTGGAGTGCGACAGCCGTTCCGTGCGCTTGGGCCCGCAGGTAGCGGTCGACCTCCACGAAGCCGTCGCCGAGGCCCGGCGCGAGATCGAAGGCGTCGGCGCACCCGCCTCGAGATGGGACCGCTTCCGCTCCGAGGTGCTCCCGGAGTGGTACGACGACTGGGTCATCGTCGAGCGGGAGCGCTTTCGCCAGCTCCGGCTCCACGCGCTGGAGGCGCTCGCCCTGCGGCTGTGCGGCGAGGCCCGTCACGGCGAGGCGGTCGACGCTGCCCAGGCGGCGGTCGCGGCCGAGCCGTTGCGGGAGTCGGCCCAGCGGACGCTGATCTGCATCCATCTGGCGGAGGGGAACCGGTCTGAGGCGTGGCGCCAGCTTCGCCTCTACGAGGGCGAGCTGCGGGTGGAGCTGGGCGTGGGACCGTCCGAACAGCTCCTCTCCCTCCTGCGTTGACGTCCTGCTGACGGCTCCCGGCGATGATCGCCCGGTTGTCCCGCCCCCGCGACCCGAAGGGCGCGCATGACCCTCGTTGACGATCTGAAAGGTGGCTTCTCCTCAGGCGGCTTCGACCTCGGCGCGACCTTCGCCGGCGCCGGCGGCCTGCTTGGCGCGATTTCGGTGACGCCCGGTATCCTTGACCTCGGGACGCTCCAGTCGGCGGCCCGTTCCATCGGCGGCACTGATGTCTCGGGTATCGCCGACGCCGTCGCCGGCGCCGTGAGCCAGGTACTGGCGTTCATCGACGGCCGACCGTCCGCCGAGGACATGTTCGGCCCCCTCACCCAGAAGCTCGCCGCCCTCGAGCGGTTGGCGACGATCGACCTGGCGGCCGCGGCGGCCTCGTTCCGCGTGCCGGCGGGGGTCGATCGGTTCGCCGGCGCTGTGCAGGCACTGCCGGCGGTCGGCGGTGGTGCCCTCGAAATAATCGGTGGGCTCCTTCCCGCCGTGCGGGTCGCCGGGCCCCTGGCCCAGACGGCGGAACTCGTGGCCCCTTTCCTCGACCTGGTGGCCACCGTGCAGCGCCTCGCCGCGCTCGCCGCCGACTCGATCACCGCGGCGCAGTTGGCCTCTGGGCTTCAAGGTCTTGTGGCCGCAGCCGGGTTCGACGCGCTGGGCGCCGACATCGTCGCCCGAGCTGGCGCCCTCGCCGCGTTCGCGGTCGGCCTGCACGATGCAACCGACGATGCCATCGTGGACCTGATACTCGCTGAGGCCGACAGCGTGACCGCGGCGCTGGCGGGTGCCGCTGCCCTACCCGGGGCCTGGCTGGACATCGCCCTCGCCGCGGTGGAGCGGGCCGACATCCCGAGCCTCACGGCCAGGGTGGATGCGGGTTGCGCTGCGCTGCGGACGGTCGACTTCGGGCTCATCGCCGACCTCGCGGCCGCGGTGCGGGGCTGGCTGGCGCCGCTCATGACCATGAATGTCGGTGTGGGCCCCCCGAACGTGGGTGCGTTCCTCACCGGCCTTGCGACGCGTATTGGCCCACTGACGCAGCAGATCGATGGTCTCGACCTTGGTCCGGCAGTCGAGGCCGTGGTCACGAGTGCGCTCGGCGATGTCCTTGCTCCGCTCCGAGCGATTGAGGAGGCAGCCCACCAGGTAGTCGCCACTGTCGAGTCGGCTCTGGCGGGAGTGCGGGCGGCCATCGGTTCGGTCGACCTGGCGCCGGTACTCGACTCGATTCGCGATGTCGTCGAACCCATCGCCGATGCCCTGGTCGCGCTGAATGCCGGCATTGCCGGCGCCGGCGCCGTGCTCCAGAAGGTGGCGGCCGACGTGTCGGCAGCCTCTGACCAGGTCGAGGCGGCCATGGGGTCGGCGGCGACCGCGGTGGGCGAGGCGTTTGGCGCGGTCAGGGATCAGCTCCGCGCCATCGACCTTCCCGCCCTCCTCGAAAGCGTGCGCGGCGCGGTCGTGGCCATGGCGGACGCCTTGGCGGCCGCGCCGATCGCCCCTGTCTTCAACACCGCGACGGCGGCCATCGACGCGGCGGCGGCGGTCGTCGAGGCGGTGCCGCTCGACCTTCTGCCCGACGACACGCGCCAGGAGCTCCAAGCCAAGGTGGCGCCGATCAAGGCGATCAAGTTCGAGGCCGAGGTGACCACACCCCTGAAGGCGGAGATGGACGCAATCGTCGATCAGCTGGACACTGCCGTCCTGGACGAGCTGCGCGCTGCCTATGCCAAGGTTCTCGAGCTCCTCGAGGACATCGATCCTGCGCCGGCCATCGCCACGCTGCAGCGCGACGCCTTCGACCCCCTCCTCGAGCGGCTCCGCAGCGTCGATCTCGCCCGCCTGCTCGAACCGGTCGTCCAGGCCGTCGATGAGGCCAAGCAGGCGATCGCCGGGTTGGACCTCGACGGCGTCCTCAGCGCGCTCGACGATGCCGTTGGCGACGTGGCGGACGCGGTGGCGGCGCTCGACCCAGCGACCTTGATCGAACCGCTTGCCGCCCGGCTGGATGACGTGCTCGGCGGCGTGGCGATCACGGCCGTCCGCAACGTTCTCGCCAAGGTGACCACCGAGATCGACCGCGCCGTCGAGTTGGCTGCCGGGCCACTCAAGGCGGTGGACAGGGCCATGCTGACCAGGCTGGTCGACTCGCTCATCGATGTTCTCCTCGAAGCTGCGACTGCAGCGACTCCCAGCGCTCGCACGGTGCATGCCCTCGTGCGCCTGGTCGGCGGCGCCTCCGAGGTCGTCGACTCGCTTGCAGAGGCGGCGGACTGGGTGGCGGGCCGTGCCGACCCCGTCCTGGTGCTCTCCAAGCGGTTGACCACCGCCGCGGACGGCTTGGAGGCCGTGGCGCAGGCGGTGGGTGCGCTCACGCTGGCGTCCGCTCTTGCCGCCATGGGGCCACCCCACACCGCCTTGGTCGCGGCTGTCGCCGGCTTGCCCGCAGGTGGCCGGCTCCGCATCGGGCTCGAGCCGCTCGTCGCCCGGGTCAATCCTGCCGTGCTCCTCGCCTTCGGT
>JANMRJ010000528.1:0-9797 GCA_031370985.1 Acidimicrobiales bacterium | reverse complement strand
CGCGTCCGAGTACTTCGCAGCCGGCGCCTGGGAGCAGTTCCAGCTGCCGTACACGATCGTCCGTCCCTTCAACTGCGTCGGGATCGGCGAGCGGAGGGCCAAGCGCGACACCGACATCATGTCGGGCAACGTGAAGCTCGCCCTGAGCCATGTCGTGCCGGACCTCGTCCTGAAGGTCCTCAAGGGCCAGGACCCGCTCCACATCCTCGGCGACGGCTCGCAGGTCCGCCACTACACCTACGGCGGCGACCTCGCCCACGGGATCCGCTTGGCGATGGAGTCGCCGGCCGCGCTCAACAACGACTTCAACCTCTCGACCGCCCAATCGACGACGGTGCTCGAGCTGGCCGAGGCCATCTGGTCCAAGATCCACACCGACGGCAAGCCGTTCGCGTCCACCTCCGACAAGCCCTTTGAGCACGACGTCCAGCTCCGGGTGCCCGACGTGCGCAAGGCGAAGGACGTCCTCGGCTACGAAGCGACGACGACGCTCGACGCGATGCTCGACGAGGTCATCCCGTGGATCCGCGACGAGGTCGCGGCGGGCCGACTGTGACCGAAGAACCAGCTCACGACGCTGGCTCGCCCCAATCTCGGAAGGGGTCATTACCTCGGCGCGATCCACGCGAATTTGCCACGGAGATTCGGCGGCTTGTGCTTAAGCAGTCGAAGCGGGCAAATGTCGGACACATCGGTTCTGCCCTGTCGGTCGCCGATATTGTCGGCGCGCTCTACGCAGGTGTTCTTGATCCCATAGATGTCGAGTCCCCGGATCGGGATCGCTTCATCCTCTCGAAGGGTCACGCAGCCCTGGCGCTCTACGCGGCTTTGTACCTTCGCGGTCACCTGACGGAGACCCAGCTCGATTCCTATTGCGCTGACGGGTCGAAGCTTGGGGTTCATCCCGAGCACCAGCTTCAAGGCATCGATTTTTCGACGGGGTCCCTCGGGCACGGGCTCTCCATCGGGGCAGGCGCGGCTCTTGCGGGGGCCCTGCTGGGGTCCTCTCGGCGGGTGTTCGTTCTTCTCAGCGACGCGGAGTGCAACGAAGGGGCCGTGTGGGAGGCGGTGATGTTCGCCAAGCAGCACCGGCTCGCGAATCTCATTGCCATCATCGATCAGAACGGGCAGCAGGCACTCGGCTTCACCAGGGACGTCCTGGACCTCGCCCCACTTGCCGAGCGATGGCGAGCATTCGGTTGGGATGCCCATGAGGTTGACGGACACGATCCGGCCGGGATTGCGGCGACGATCCGCGAGCTCGACAACAAGTCTGGCCCGCCGCACGTACTCGTTGCGCGAACCGTCTTCGGCAGTGGGGTGTCCTTCATGGAAAGCCGAATCCGGTGGCACTACATGCCCATGTCCGACGATGAATACGAGGCGGCTCTGGTTGAAGTCGACGCCAGGACATGAGAGGCGCATTCATCCGCGCGCTCGTGGCCCTCGCCGAGGCAGAGGAACGGATCGTTCTTCTGACCGGTGACCTTGGCTATACGGTCGTTGAGCCATTTGCAGAACGATTCCCCAAGCGCTTCTTCAACCTTGGCGTGGCTGAGCAGAACATGGTTGGGGTTGCGACCGGCCTCGCCGAGGCAGGCCTCATTCCGTTCACATACTCGATCGCGACGTTTGCCGCCCTCCGCCCATATGAGTTCATACGCAACGGCCCGGTCTTGCACGGACTTCCAGTCCGCATCGTCGCTGTGGGCGGTGGATTCGAGTACGGCTCGGCGGGCTTCACGCACCATGCGCTTGAGGACCTCGCTGTTATGCGGGTCCTTCCTGGTCTGACCGTCCTGGCCCCAGCGGACCATGCTCAGGCAGCGTCCGCCTTGGGCGCTACCTGGAATCTGCCGGGGCCGGTCTACTACCGACTCGGCAAAGACGACGTCAACATATTGCCCGGGCTCGACGGTGCATTTGAACTTGGTCGGGTTGATGTGCTCCGGCGGGGCGGAGCAACGGCGATCGTGACAGTCGGGGCAATCGCCGCTGAGGCGATGGGCGCGGCCGCTGACCTCGCGGCCTCGGGACTCGAATGCACTGTCCTGGCAGTTGCCACCATTTCCCCACCGCCCGTCACGGAACTCGCCGGGATGCTCGCTGAGTTCAGAAATGTATTCACGGTCGAGGCGCACTACGAAACGGGCGGCCTGGGCTCTCTCGTCAGCGAGGTCGTCGCCGGGAATGGACTTTCGACAATGGTCACTCGCATCGGGGTCGCGGCGTTACCAACCGGCACGAGCGGTTCGGAGAAGTTCCTCAACCGACTTCACGGCTTGACCCGCGACCAGATCGCGGATCGCATCAGGGCCATTGCGACGGCATAGGTACTCGGGCGGATACGCTCTTGGGCGAGGTGAGTTATGGCGACCGCGATCTCTCGTCAGGGTCAGGGCCAACGCCGGTCCAGACTGACCGCGATCATTGCCTGCTATCGCGATGGGCAAGCGGTCCCGATCATGCATCAGCGTCTCACCGCCACCTTCACCAAGATCGATGTCGACTACGAGATCATCTTCGTGAATGACGCCAGCCCCGACGATGCCGGCGCGGTCTTGGCCGAGCTCGCCGCTCGCGATCGCCATGTGACCGTGATCAATCACTCGCGAAACTTCGGATCGCAGAACGCGTTCACGAGCGGGATGCGGATCGCCACGGGCGATGCCGTGATCCTGCTTGACGGCGACCTGCAGGACCCGCCGGAACTCATCGAGATGTTTCATGCGAAGTGGCTCGAAGGATTCGAGGTGGTCTACGGCGTTCGCACGACCCGTCAGGCCCCGCGCGTGCTCCAGGTTGCGTACAAGGCGTTCTACCGGTTGTTCCGGGCGTCGTCCTACGTCCCGATCCCGTTGGATGCAGGCGACTTCTCGCTCCTTGATCGTCGAGTCGTGACCGCCCTCAATTCCCTTCCCGAGAACAACAGGTTCCTGCGTGGACTTCGAGCGTGGGTTGGCTTCCGACAGATCGGCGTCAACTATTACCGCCCTGAGCGAATGTTCGGGACGAGTACGAATTCGTGGCGAGGCAACCTCGGTTGGGCACGAAAAGCGATCTTCTCGTTTTCATACGCCCCGCTGGATCTCATCACGGCACTAGCCATTCTCACGGTCCTGGCCAGTCTGATCGGGATCGTCGCCTCGATCTTCGTTCGCCTGGTGCGACCGGACCTTGTTCCGTCGGGCCTCACCACGGTGATCGTCGTTGTCCTGTTCATTGGCGGCATCCAGCTGACCTGCTTGAGCATCATCGGGTCGTACCTCGCTCACATCTATGACGAGGTCAAACGGCGACCGCCATATATCGTCGAGAGCATCCTCAATCCGCCAACGACGGTGAGCAACGAAAATCAGCTCGATCCGGTCGGGGGAACTGCCGATGTTAAATCAACCCACTGAGCTGATGCCTGCTCCGAGGCGAGTTCTGGTTACTGGCGGCTCAGGGTTCGTCGGGGCAAGTCTCGTGCGGCGCCTCATCTCTGACGGTCACGACGTCCACCTCCTGCTGTCTCCGAACAAGTCGGCGTGGCGGCTGGATGGAATTGCGGGGCACTACGAGTCCCACCATGTCGACCTGCGTGACACTGCCGGAACTCAGACGCTCGTCGCAGAACTCCGGCCACAGTGGCTGTTCCACCTTGCGACCTATGGCGCGTATCCACATCAGGACCAGTTCGATCAGGCCTTGGCGACAAATGTCGTTGCGACGATCGGTTTGGTGCAGGCAGCGATCCAAAAGGGCTTCGAGAGCTTCGTCCTCGCCGGCAGTTCGTCTGAATACGGCGCCAAGGATCACTCGCCCGATGAGGGCGAAGGGCTCAATCCTGCGAGCTACTACGCGGCGACGAAGGCCGCGGCGACCGTGCTGTGCCGGCAGCTTGCGGAGGCTTCATCGGCAAATCTGATGACGCTCAGGCTGTATTCGGTCTACGGCCCGTTCGAAGAGCCGACGCGCCTGGTGCCCGCAATCATTGCCTCGTCCTGGTCCAACCAGCTTCCGCCACTGGTGAACCCCGAGAGTGCGCACGATTTCGTGTTCGTCGACGATGTCGTCGAAGCCTTCATTCGCTGCGCACGTCAAACCGATCACCTTCCTGGTTCGGTCTACAACGTCAGTAGCGGGACTCAACTCACCCTTCGAGAGGTCGTGGATGCGGCCAAAGCGGTCCTGAATGTGACCGCCGAGCCGGATTGGGGCTCCATGGCTCCGCGGAGCTGGGACACGTCGAATTGGCAGGGAACAAGTCTGTCGATCGAGTCAATGACGGGCTGGCGAGCTACCTACTCGTTCGCGTCCGGGCTCAGGAAGACGGCCGATTGGTTCGAGAACGAACCCCGAATAAAGGACCGCTACTTGGCCGCTCGAGGCATGTCCGCGGACTGAGCCGTCGATAGCATCAGAGCGGCCTCTTCGCGATCACAAAGAGATTTCCGAGCGGCACCCTGACACCAATCCGGCCGATCCTGGTTGCGTCCAACGCACGGGCCAGCAGCGCTTTCGGCCGCGGCGGGAGCGGAAAGAGATGGCTCAAGTAGCGAAGGCTGATCGAATTCAGCACACGCCCACGCTTGACGATCTGGAAGCCATGAGCTCGAAGGATCCGGGCGAGGGTCACTTGGCTGTACAAATACGTGTGCTCGATATCGATGATCGGGCTCCGCTCGCCGAGCAGACGAGCCGACACAGCCTCCACGTTGTGGTTGAGGGCCAACAGGAGGCCGCCCGGCCTGAGGGCACGCCAGCAGGCATCGAGGACGGTCCCCGGATCCGGAAGGTGATCCAGGACCTGGAACATGCAGATCGCGTCGAACTGGCCTTCCGCAAAGAGGTTCGGTCGCATGACGTCCTGTACGAGATGCGGCCGAACTCGCTCACTGGCGGCATCGATCGCAGAGGTACTTGGTTCAACTCCCTTGATCACTCGATAGCCGCGATCGAGCGCCTCCTCCAGGAAGAACCCGTTTCCGCATCCAACCTCAAGGAGCGATTCCTGCGGACCGCCCACGGCCATCAGCCTCTCCAGGTAGTGCCCGTACGTCGACCGCAGGCCGCGGACCTCGGACGCATAGTCGAATGTGCTCTCGCCATACAGGCGACGGAGGCTGGTTGAATCGACGATGGGGTCTGAGCGGACAAGGCCACACGCGCGACATCTGACGATCCGATAGTGAACCCGATCCGGCAGGCGACGTGCCGAGAACGTTTCGGGCGAGAGGTCGGCGAGCTCGAACGTTGCTGGATACATGACGTCAACAGGCACACCCGCCACGCAGATGGAACAGTGGCTAGCCCGGATCGATGGGTTGGTCTCCACGTCAAACGGCGATTCCGTCGTGTCCAGCGGATTGCCGCTGCGGGCTCTCAGCTCATCCAAGCGCAGACATCTCCGTCAATTGCGGTTGTCCGTTTTGGCTTGTCACGGATCAGGGAACACGCAGTAGCTGCGACGAGCCACTGACCGAAATGGGAACAGCATCCGGCACGAGATTGTTCGGATGAGCGCTATCGACATAGATGTATCCGATGCCATGTCGTTTCATGAACGCCACCACCACTTCCGGTGTCGGTTTGGCTTGCGAGTCGGGATAGATCTCCAATTGCGGAGCGTCTCGGAAATAAGGGCTCATGACGGACGGTGACTCGGTACCTCCTGTCCTGGCGAGGAACGGACTCGCTTGAAAGCACATCGGGACGACGCGTCGTTCTGTGTGGGCGTCAATGCTGACCAACATCGAATCCCACCAGGACACCTCCTCGAGCGATCGACATGCGTATGCGACCTTTGCACCTGGCTCGAGCCGCGACAATTCGATGAGCACAACGGTCGGAACCGGATCGTACAGGTGCGGTCCGAACTGTCGTAGGCGAATGACGGACGTCAGCATCCCCAAGTCCAGCTGAATGATGCAGATCACGAGGGCGGCGAGGGCAAAGCTACGACGCTTTAGGCGGAATCGCATCCATATCACGCCGACCGAAGCGGCCGCTAAAGGCGTCGCGAATACCGCTATCGCGCCAAAGAACGCGTGAAAGAAGTTGAAATCACCGACGCGTGCTCCCCAGATGACGGCGCCGAACAGCAGCAAAGAGCCCGTGCCGACCAGTGCCGACGCAAATACCGGTTCCTGGCGCCAGCTCAGGAAGAAGGCCAAGGGGATCGCCCAGAGTGCAATCGCACCGAATGCGGTCAGCGCGATTGCGAGTAGCCAGGTGCTGTTGAACGGAGCAACCGAGGAAGACAGCCCGCTCGCTCCAAGGCCGTGGCCGGTTGCAAGGCCCCACGCGACGCTAACGGAAATCGCGAGTCCGCTCGCGATGAGCAGGGAGCGACCCGACTGGCTCAGCCGTGGACGATCTCCGACAGCCCGACGAACCGCCGCGAACCCAACCATTCCCGTCGCGGCCCCAACGCTGGCTAGCGTAGCGATGACGATATGAGACGGCACCAAGCTGGCAGTGCAAGCGGCGTAGAAGAGCACTCGCGGAGCACTCCCGTCGATTGGCGGACGGGCAAGCATCAGATTGAGGAGAAGGAGGACGATAACGGCTGCGAGTCCGTATAGGGTGACGCCGAACATAAACCCAACCGCCCAAGTGCTGAACGGACCATCCACAAACGGCACCGGAGCCAGGAAGAGACAACAGACGGAGCCCAGCACAAAGACGCTCGTCGAGTGCTCACGCGTCACTCGTCGCGCGAATGATCCCGTGAGGGCCGCGGCCGCGAGGAGGAGTAGCGGTAGCACGACTATGTGCCGCGCGAACATCGGATCGACGTCGAACACCGATACGACCGCGCCAGCGAGCCACAACTCGCCCCAGTGATACCAGGTCTGTGAGGGCAGGCCCGACAGCGACTCGAACCCCGACGGTGAGTAGATTGTCTCCGTGCCCGAGCCGGCCAAGTCCCGTCCCAAAATGGAGTAGTAAGCCTCATCCATGAATTCCACGGGTTGGGCGCCGTCTCTCGGGCTTGGAGCAAGCGTGGCCCCGTATAACAAGGCCACCGCGAATAAGAACCCGACAGCGCCGCCCATTGTTCGCCAGCTGACAGGTCGCGCGTACATGACGAATTTCTGCGCGACCGACGTTTCAGTCCGCTCTGCGGCGGGATCGTGTGGGGCCGTCCGAAGCGTGGATCGTGCGATTCCGAACGCGAGCAGCACGGCGACAGGCGCGAACGCAGACCGCCCTTCGGACGCCACGGCAGCCCAGATCGCCGCAAGAACCAGCAGTCCGATGCCGAGACCCGTGCCGAGGATCTCGCCGTCTTGAGCGTTCGCGCCGAGCGCCCCGACCCTTCGCGCGATCCAGACGCCGCCGATCAGGACACACTCGCCAACCAGAAGCGCAACTCCTATCGAGATCCAGAAGCTCGGATCAGACAGGGAGGCAACGACGTTCGGCGAGAGACTGTCCACCATCGCTCGCAACGAATCCATGCTCGATTATCGCCGACGCGTCGGGGGATCGGGCCACGTCTTGGCGACACCATCCGACGGCGTCGTCGTTGATGGTGTCGGACGGTGGAAATCGGCGCGGACGGCCGCGTGATTCTCGGCTCCATCGCCGCAAGCGATGCCTCCGTCCCGCGGTGATGGTGACGTGATGATCAGTGAGAAACTAGCTTGGACGTCGCAGGTCTCTCGGCCCGCCTCGCCGACGCATCTCGGAGCAATTGAGGAGAGTCTTTGACGGGCGACCTGTACACGACCCGTTTCACGGACAGCGACGCCATGGCGAAGGACGTCGTCTGGCGCGAGGTGTGCCGATTCCTCGCCCAATTCGTGGACGGGCCAGTGCTGGACATTGGTTGCGATCGCGGCTACTTCATCCGGAACATCGCGGCGGATGGCCGGTGGGCCACCGACGTGCGGGACGTCTCGGCGGACATGCCCGGCGACGTGCGGTTCGTCCAAGGCGGCGGTCTCGATCTCGAGCGACTGGTCCCGAATGGCTATTTCGGGACCGTATTCATGTCGAACTATCTCGAGCACCTGCGGACTCGTGACGATGTCATCGAGCAGATGCGCGTCGCCCATGCGCTTCTTCGTCCCCGTGGTCGGGTTGTGGTCCTCCAGCCCAACATCAGGCTCGTAGGAGCTGCCTATTGGGACTTCATCGACCATCACGTCGCTTTGACCGAGAGGAGCCTCGTCGAGGCGGGTGAGGCCGCCGGCTTTCGCACGGACCGCCTCATCGTTCGATTTCTTCCATACACCACGAAGAGTCGCCTTCCACAGACTTCCACGCTTGTTCGTTGGTATCTCCGCCTGCCGATTCTTTGGCGATTTCTCGGCGGCCAGACGTTGTACGTCGGGCGCGCCGTCGGCGAGCCACTCGGCCCGTCCGGAAGCTAATGGCCGACCGCTCGAGACGGAGGTCGGTGGACAAGCTCCGTGCTCGAGCCAATCGCGGCCGCGCCGCAAACGGTCCGCTTGATCAGGAGCCAGACCGACGCGGCGGTGACAGCCGTCATCGCGAGGCCTCCGACGACACCGATCGGACCATTGACGGGCAACACGGTCGCCAGGAAGGGCTGCGGCGGGACCGCCGAGAGCAAGTTCAGCGCGAACACGATGCCGAACGCGATCCAGAGACCGAGGACGCGTCGATCGGGGAACGCCAGCGGCAGGAAGGCGAGCGCCCCGAAGGCATAACGCTCGTGCATCGTCGTCAGCAGCGTGAATGCGACGAGAACGGCCGAAGCCAGCCCCAATGCAAGAGCGCGAGGCGAGCGGGCCCGGAACACGAGCCACCCGACCCCGAGTTCTCCGACGAGCGCGAGAAGGTAGCCGAGATTGCGCGCCGTCAGCGGTCCGAGGACCTGCGTCTGGTCCGGGAGCTGGCTGCCGCCTCCGAGCTGCTGGATCACCCACCACGGATTCCAGGCGCGGAACGACGCGAACGCGTAATCGATGCCCTGGTATCCCGAGACGTTCTGCGCGTACCGCTCGACGCCGCCGGCGGCGACGAACGGCAGCCATAGCGCGCCGATTGTCAGCGCTCCGACAAGTCCTGCGCGGATCAGGCCATGCCAGCCGTCGCGCGCCAGGAACCAGGCGGCGAACGGGATCACGAAGGTGAGTGCCTGCGGCTTGGTCGACAGCGCAACGCCGATCGCCACCGCTGCCGCCAGTGAATGCCCGCGAACCGCGAGGACGAACGCGACCACGCCCGCGAGAACGTAGATCGACTCGTACTGGCCCCACCACGAGCTGACATCCAGTGCGGCGGGGCTAAGCGCGAACCCGAGCGAGCCGAGGACCGCCCAGCGCGGAGTGGACCGGAGGTGCCACGCGATCGCGAGCGCGACGGCCAGGTCCGCAAGACTCGCCGGGGCCTTCATGACCACGCGAACGATCGGATCGATGGAGGTCACGGCCGTCCTCAGCGCCGGCTCGATGACACCAAGGAACCACCAGATGTAGACCATGACGGGCGGAAACGAGATGTCCTGGTCGTACGCGTGGCCGAGCGGCGACGTCGCGATGCCGTGCGCCCTGATGACGAACACGTCCAGGTCGGCCGTCATCCCGGGCGAGGTCAGGAGGATCAGTCGAAGCGCCGCCGCGAGGAGCAGCCCGAATACGAACAGAGTTCGAAGCGGTGGCGCCGACAGCTTCCCCGGCAGATGGGTCATCGCGCCATCCTAGTGTCGCGATTCGGAAATGGCTGGGCGCTTGCGGACCGCCTTGGCGAGGATCTCGTCGGCGGTCTTGACCCAGGCGAATGGGCTGGCCCCGGCGTTCCAGTTGGCGGCGAACAACTCGATCCTGGCGATGAGCTCC
>JANMRJ010000524.1:0-1907 GCA_031370985.1 Acidimicrobiales bacterium | reverse complement strand
ATCGCCTTCGCCGACCTGGCCAAGTCGCTCGGTGTCGCCGCCGTGCGGGTAACGACGCCGGAGGAGATCGCCCCCGCCATCACCGCGGCCCTGGCCCATGACGGGCCGTTCCTCATCGACCTGGTGATCGCCAGCCAGGTCACCGGCACCCGCACCATTGCCGGCGCCGACAAAGCCTGAACCACACCCGTCCGCCTCACCGAAGCAGAAAACAGGAGGATCCAATGACGGATCTGGCACCGCTGACTGAAGACGAAGTCAAGCGGTTCATGGAACGCTGGTACCTCGAGCTGCTCGACACCCACGCGCCGGCCGAGACCTTGGTGGCGTGCGTCGCCGATGACGCCGAGATGCGCTTCCCCGAGGCCACAGTGGTCGGCGTCGATGCCTTCCGCGACTGGTACGACCGGATCGTGACCACCTTCTTCGACGAGGTCCACGAGATCACCCGCCACGACGTAACCATCGCCGCCGACGGCCAGTCCGCCGAGGTCAAGATCGACCTCAACTGGCAGGCCAAGGTGTGGATCCCGCCGGCAGCCAAGAGCCAGTGGATCGGCTTCGACGCCGGCCAGACCCATGAGGTGCGCAGGTCGGCCAAGACCGGCGAGCCGATGATCCAGGTCTACGGCGTCGACACCTTCGTGGCCATGCCCGGCTCGTCGAACCTGCCCGTGCTGACCCGGGAGATCATCGGCCAGTACTACGGCTTCGTGAACGCCGGCGACTGGGCTGGCTGGCTCACGATCATGGACGACGGCCTAGTGGTCGACGAGCAGATCGACGGCCACGTCGAGGGCAAGTCCAACCTCGGGGGCATCGGCGACCACTTCCGGAAGGTGTATTCCAAGTTCCTGATGCACCCCCAGCAGATCATCGTGCAGGGCGAGCATGCAGCAGTGGTGTGGCACTGCGAGGCGGCCAACGCCGCCGGCGTGCCGATGAGCGCCATCGGGGCCAACTACTTCCAGGTGAAGAACGGCAAGATCACTTACATGCGCACCATCCACGACACGGTGCCGTTCAAGCCCATGACCGACCAGGTCTTCGAAGACTGATGGCCGCCGTGCAAGGAACCGCCGTTCAATCAGCAGAGTACGACTTCATCGTCGTCGGCACCGGCGCCGGCGGGTCCGTCATGGCCAACCGGCTGACCGAGAACCCCGACGTGACCGTCTTAGCCCTGGAGGCCGGCGGCGCCGAGGTGCCCGAGATGGTCCACAACGCCCCGGACTGGGCCAAGCTGTGGGGCACCGAGTACGACTGGAACTACAAGAGCACCCCGCAGGACGCCCTCGATGGCCGCCAGACCGACGAGCACCGTGGCAAGCTGGTCGGCGGCAGCAGCGACCTCTACATCATGATGCACATCCGCGGCCACCCGTCCGACTTCGACGGCTGGGCCGCCAACGGCTGCCCCGGGTGGACCTATGACGAGTGCCTCCCCTGGTTCCAGAAGCAGGAGGACCAGGAGGACGACACCAACCCCACCGCCGGCAAGGGCGGTCCGCTGGCCGTGACCAACGCCGGCCTGCACGACCCCAACCCCGCCTCCGCGGCGTTCATCGAGGCGTGCGTGGCCCTCGGCCACCCCCGCACCGAGGACTTCAACGGCCCCCAGATGGAGGGTGCCGGCTGGCACCACATCAACGTCCGCGACGGTCGCAGAGTCGGCGTCTACGCCGGCTACCTCGAGCCGGCGCTGAGCCGCCCGAACCTCACGCTCAGCACAGACTCGATGGCCGGCCGCCTAGTGCTGACCGACGGGCGCTGCACGGGCGTCCAGTACGTCAAGGATGGCGAGGTCGTCACCGCCACCGCCCGCAAGGAAGTCATCGTGTGCGGCGGCGCCCTCGAGTCGCCCAAGCTCCTCCTGCTCTCGGGCATCGGGCCGGCCGGCCACCTCG
>JANMRJ010000517.1:0-1644 GCA_031370985.1 Acidimicrobiales bacterium | reverse complement strand
GCTCGTAGCGTCAGCAGCTCGTCGAGGTCGGCTTGGGCGTCGACCTTGCTGACCCTCTCAACCTTGCGGCGCGAGCCATCGGAGAAATGGACCCAGGCCATCCAACGGCCTGCGGTCTTCGTTCCATCTCACGGTGGGCCGCTGTCCCATGCCGCCACCTCCTCGACGTAGCCGACGCAGCCGATACGCCAATGGCTACGCTCAATCTGGCTACGTTGGCCAGTGGCGAAGGGGGTGCGAAGTTCTCCGCACCCCCTCTGACCTGCTCCTTTGTCGTGGAGCTGAGGGGACTCGAACCCCTGACCCCTTGCATGCCATGCAAGTGCTCTACCAGCTGAGCTACAGCCCCGCCGCCAATCAACTTATCAGCGCCGCCGACCACCCACGCCCCGTTACGATTCGAAGATGGCCGAGGCGTACGACGTGCAGGGCATCGAACGCAAGTGGCAGGCCCGTTGGCGCGACGACGGGACCTACCAGGTGGAGGCCGACGACCCGCGCCCGCCCTTCTACTCGCTGTGCATGTACCCCTACCCGAGCGGGGCCGCCCACCAGGGCCACATCCGCAATTACACCTTCGGCGACCTGATCGTCCGCCACCGCACCATGCAGGGCTACGCCGTCCTGAGCCCCATGGGCTTCGACTCCTTCGGCCTGCCGGCGGAGAACGCGGCCATCAAGACCGGCGTCCACCCCCGCCCGTTCACCGACGCCCGCATCGCCGAGCTGAAGGAGTCGATCGTGCGCCTGGGCGCGGTCTACGACTGGCGTCGCGAGGTCCGCAGCCACGACCCCACCTACATCCACTGGACCCAGTGGATCTTCCTGCGCTTCCTGGCGGCCGGCCTGGCCTACCGCAAGCAGGCACCGGTCAACTGGTGCCCCGGCTGCCAGACCGTGCTGGCCAACGAGCAGGTGCTGGCCGACGGCACCTGCGACCGCTCGGGCGACGTGGTCGTCAAGCGCGACCTGGAGCAGTGGTTCTTCAAGATCACCGACTACGCCGACCAGTTGCTGAACGACCTGGAGACCCTGGACTGGCCCGAGCGGGTCAAGACCATGCAGCGCAACTGGATTGGCCGCTCCGAGGGCGCCGAGTTCAAGTTGCCGATCGTCGGTGGCACCAGTATCCGCGTCTTCACCACTCGGCCTGACACGTCCTTCGGGATGACCTACGTCGTCCTGGCTCCCGAGCACCCCCAGGTCGACGAGCTGACGACCGAGCAGCAGCGGCCGGCGGTGGAGGCGTTCGTGGCCGAGGTCTCGACCCACTCCGACATCGAGCGCCAGTCGTCGGAGGGTCCCGTGAACAAGCGGGGCGTGTTCACTGGCTCCTACGCCGTCAACCCGTTCAACGGGAAGGAGGTGCCGATCTACCTGGCCGACTATGTGCTGATGGGCTACGGCACTGGGGCGATCATGGCCGTGCCCGCCGAGGACCAGCGCGACTGGGACTTCGCCGAGGCCTACGACCTGCCGATCGTCCGCACCGTCGCGCCGCCCGAGGGCTGGGTTGGGCAGGCGTACACCGGTGACGGCCCGGCAATCAACAGCCAGTGGCTCGACGGGCTGGAGAAAGCCGAGGCCGTGACCAAGGCCATCGACTGGCTGGAGGAGCAGGGCATCGGCGAGCGCAAGGTCAAC
>JANMRJ010000493.1:0-1788 GCA_031370985.1 Acidimicrobiales bacterium | reverse complement strand
GGACGAAACAGCACGCTGTACTACGCGCTGCCGGGATGGGATGTGCAGGATGACGGCAACCGCTTCAATGTGAGCCTGCTCCTGGCCCGGTCAACCGACCTGGGCACCACCTGGCAGACGACCATCGTCCGCAACACCCGGGGCAAGGCCGGCGAGGCCCAGGAGAACGCTGGCCGGCCCATCACCAGCCTGGTGATCGACACCAAGCACGGCGCCGATGACATCGTCTACGTGACCTGGACGCGGTCTCTTCCGAACGTCCTGGCGCCCAACGCCGAGCCGGCCCGGCCGTTCATGGCCGTCTCCACCGACGGGGGTCGCGCCTTCTCCGAACCCATCGACCTCACCGCTGGGGTGTTTAACTCCGAGACGGTGCGGGCCGAGGGGCTGAAGACGACCACCACGCTGGCCACGGCCAGCCCGGCCCCGACCACCACAGCCCCGCCGGCGGGATCTCGTATCGCCCAGCCCAACCAGGCGGCGAACTTCGGGGGTCGCGACGCCTCGCTCACCATCGACAGGAAGGGGACGGTCTACGTGGCGTGGCGGGCGCAGACCTCCAACATCACCCCAGCCGTCCAGAACGCGATATTCCTCTCCACCTCGACCGATCGGGGCAAGACGTTTGCCGTCACCCAGGTCGGGCCCTACACCCCCCGGGCCCGCCAGCCAATGCTGCGTTGGAGTCCCGAAGGGGGCAGGGACGGCACGCTGCACCTGGTGTATGAAGGGACCAGCCGGCCCGACGTGGCCAACGACTCCGACATCTTCTACCGGCGCTCCGTCGACGGAGGGAAGACCTGGAGTGACCACAAGGTGCTCAACGACGACGACCCGGCCAAGATCTTCCCTCAGGGGATCCCGAACATGGCCATTGCGCCCGATGGGCGGGTCGACATCGCCTGGTGGGACCTGCGCAACGACCCGGGCATCACCTTCGGCAATGACGTGTACTACGCCTCGTCGTCGGACAACGGCACGACCTGGTCGAAGAACGTCCGGATCACCGACCAGCTCATCGACCGGCGGATCGGCGTCTTCGGGAACAACTTCGACGTGAGCGGTCCCCCGGCCCTGGCCTCCTCCAATGCCTTCGCCGTCTTCGGATGGGACGACACCCGCAACGCCAAGCCCGGAGAACTCGGCGCCGGCACCCAGGACCTGTTCACCGCAGCCGCTCAGTACAAGGCGGTGGGAGCCGGGACATCCCGAGTGGTCAAGGTCGTCCTCGCGGCTGTGGCCGGACTCCTGTTCGTGGGCCTGATCCTGTTCCTCGCCGCGCTGGGTTCCCGTCGGTCCCAACCCTCCTCCGATTCCGAGGTCGCGGGTCGGTCCCGTGCCGGAGTGCGCTGAGGCACCCTCGACCGGTACCAGCGAAGCACGGCACTGTGCTAGCTCACAGTGCGGCATCCAGAGCCAACGAACAGCGGCAACACCGCTAGGCTCGATGGAGCATCACGACGGCCGTTGCTACGCCTTCGAGATTAAGGCGGGAGCGACCTACCGATCAGACGATGTCCGGGGCCTGATGCGCTCCGGGCGAAGCTGGGCGGGTCGTTCGCGTGCGGAGTGCTTTCGGAACCTGTCAAGTCCGATGAGACAACAAGTCAAGATTTCTTCTGTGCAGCCTCCTCGTCTTCGGCAGGCTTGGGCTTGTTGATCCAGGCGACGCCCGGGATGCGCGGCGGAGTGGGTGCCTTGTTCACGAAGCGCTCGGGATGGGCGGCGTAGGCGGCGTCGAGAACGAGGCCACGCTGTTCACGGATGGCGGCGGCGGTGCCGAAGTGG
>JANMRJ010000388.1:0-2145 GCA_031370985.1 Acidimicrobiales bacterium | reverse complement strand
GCCGCCTCCAAGTCGACTATGAGCGCGATCCCCGCGTCACGGAAGGCTTCGTATGGGCCGCCCACAGCAGGCTCCTGCTCCGCCGCTTGACCGAGCCGGCGCCTGGGTGATCGCGCTGGGAAAACTTTCGCGACAGCCTCTCATTCCTCTTGAAGACCCAGGTCTCCCCGTCTGTGGGCGTGAGCAGAAGGTCGAGGACCCAAGGAGATGTCGCGTTCCGGCGAACCCACAGCTGCTGGCGACCAAGTGTCAGCGCGGCCCCAGGCCTGAGCGGTCGCAAAGCCCCTTGGTGGGCCTCCCACAGATGATGGTCAGCGAGCCAATCCCGGACTGCCGGCAGGTCGCGTTCGAGAACCGCAACGTCGATGTCCTCGTGGGATCGAGGGGCAGCCCCACCCGCCTCGGCTGCCCATCCGCCCGCCACCCACCACGTGAATGGAGCACCACGGAATCGCCGAAGGACCTCCGCTGGACTCCATGGTCGCCACGGCCCGTAGAGCTCCTGCAGCTCGCTGAAGGTCATGCGCGCGCCATCGCCCACAAGGATTCCGGGCAATGCGGGATCCATGTCCACCGTCACGACGCAAGCGTAGGGCTACCACACCTTCGAGCCGACTCGGCGTCACGGTCCCCAGCGCTGCGAGGGCAGAGTGCTCCCGCAGCCGGCGATCGGGGACGCCTCGGAGCTGGGCGGCGGCCGTCGTAAGGGGGCGGCGGCGAGGAGTTCGAGAGGTGACCGTCCGGCATCAACGGGCGCGACGGAAACTGCAGGCGCGGCCCGACATCTCCGGCGTACCGTCGGTAGCTGTGGAGGTGACGTTTCAGAAGGCAGCACATGGGCGGGACTTCCCGCCTTGGGTTGCGAGGAAAGGCAAGTCGCGCATCGTAGGTTCGCATCTGGGGTCGGACCCTCGACACCTTCCGCACGACATCGTGACCTTCGTCATCGAGCGTGAGCTCGGTCTCGTCGACGGATTCTTCGGAACCGTCGAGGCCGGTGGAACGTTTCGGTCCATGCGGAAACGGCGCCACGCGGCGGGGAAGGCGGCGATCGCCGCCAACAGGCCGGGTCTCGGACGCGCCGAGCATCTCGTCAACGAGACCTGGGCCGACTGGCAAGCAGGTCGGCCGACGGTGTGCACCGCCGCCCTCGATGCGGCAGCGGAAGCATGGGCGGCCGTTCCGCCTGGTGGGACCGTGACCCTTGCGTGGGGTCCGCGCCGTCGGGGCCGCTGATGGCGACGCCCTGCAGCCGGCGGTAGGTGGCGCCCACGACCGTCGGCGAGGAGGTGCGGTTGTGGGCTACCCGCCGCTGGGATCAGCGCCGCCGGATAGGAACGACGCCGACGTAGGGAACCTGCTCGTCGACGAAGTAGGTGACGCTGATCCCCGACGGCAGCTGATCCTCGAACAACTGGACGCCCGCCACGACCTGGCCCCTCGTCCGAGGCGGTCCGTCCGACACCCAGGCGAACAGTTCGTCGGTAAGAGCGGTGCGATCCGCGGGCGTGAGCCTGTCGAGATCCGGCTGGGACGAGTCCGTCAGGAAGACCCGCCAGGTCACGCCGAGCGGCGGTGCGAGCGATGGAGATACTCCCCCAGCGCGTCCCTGTCGGAAAAGCCCCGAAGCGAACCGTCAGCGATCTGGGCCCGGGCAGCGTCGACCGCGGCCACCACGGCGTCGTCGCCCACCTCGACCCGCCACTCGTCGAGCAGCGGCGTCTGGCTGGAACTCTCCTCCGACATGGCTACCAGGGTAGATCAGCCGCCGGCGACGAAGGCGACCACGACGTAGGCGGCGTGGCGGTCGAAGCTCTGGCGGCGGTGGTCGTACACCGTCGTGGTGCGGGGATCGGCGTGCCTAGCGGCGATCTGCACCCTCCCGCAAAAAATGGCACCCCGGCCCCCAGGCCGCACATGATGAACGCGGCCCGCAGCATGTGGGGGTGGACGGCGCCGATGCCGGCCCGCTTGGCGATCGAGCGCACCCAGCGGTGGGCGGTGCGGCGGTCGAGGCGGCTGCCGCCGTGGCGGAGCAGGATAGGGCCAGACGTCCGCTCGCCGATGGCCAGGTCGATGGTCCGGGCGGTCCTCGGGACCAACGGGATGACGGCCGGCTTGTTGCCCTTGCCGACGATGCGCAGG
>JANMRJ010000354.1:0-7864 GCA_031370985.1 Acidimicrobiales bacterium | reverse complement strand
CTGGGACGTTCATGCTGCCGTCCCCGTACGCGTACCGCTGTGAGATCCGCCGGGAGAGCCCAGGGCGGCCCGGATGCGGCGGCTGCGACCTCACCTGTCTCGAATCGGGTTTCGTTGGGTTCGACGCCACGGGCGTGGATGCCATCGCAGGCGCGATCGTAGAGCCCGTGCTGTCGGCCGGGGGCGTGATCGATCCACCTCCGGGCTACCTTCGTCGACTCGCCGAGCTCACCCGGGCTCGTGGCGGCCTGTTCATCGTCGACGAAGCCCAGACGGCCTTCGGTCGCCTCGGTTCCATGTTCGGTTTCGAACAGGATGGCGTCGTGCCGGACATCGTCACGGTTTCCAAGACCCTGGGTGGCGGACTGCCGCTGGCCGCGACGATCATCAGCGCCGAGCTGGAGGAGCGCATCGTCGAGCGTGGCTTCATCCACGTCACGAGCCATGTCAGCGATCCGCTGCCCGCGGCCGTCGGGCTCGCTGTGCTCGATGTCGTCATCGAGGAGCGGCTGCCGGAGCGAGCGGCGGTGATGGGCGCGCGCCTGAAGGCGGGCCTGCTCGAGCTGGCGGAGCGGCACCCGATCATCGGTGAGGTCCGCGGGCGAGGGCTCCTGCTGGGCGTGGAGCTCGTGACCGACCGTGCGACACGCGAACCCGCCGAGGAGATCGGCGGCCGGGTGACTGACGAGTGCCTCGCCCGAGGATTGTCGATGAACATCGTCCGTCACGTCGGGGCCAACAGCGTGTGGCGGATCGCACCGCCGCTGACCGTCAGCGAGGCCGAGATCGACCTTGCGCTCTCGATCATGGACGACAGCCTGATCGCCGCGATGGGGTCCGTTCCCGCGATCTGAGAGGCGCCGTCGCCTTATGGCGTGAGGGACCCGTAGATGTTCTGGTCGAGTCCTCCGGCGCGCGGGCAGGTGTCACCGGAGAAGACTCCGCCGCCGAAGTCGGTGCGGCACTGCATGACTTCCGACCCGTTGTTGCCTGAGGTTCGTGGATCGTTGCCGGGCACGGTGTCGCGCCAGTCTGTCCAGACCGCGAACGTCCTGGCACCCTGCGAGTCGATCCAGAGATAGTCGCCTGCGAACGGCACGGTGCGACCGCCGAATTGGTCGAAGTTGCCGTTGCTCGTGACGTCGGTCAGCCGCACGGCCGCGCCGGGAACCAATGCCTTGCTCGATGTCGCCGTATACACGTCCAGCGACGGGACGACGGTCCCATCGGCGCGGTTGCCGATCGGCCGGACCAGGCTGTACGACGGGTCGAGTCGACTGTCCCACCAGATGAAGCGCAGGTGGTCGCCTTCGATGGTGAGGTCCGGGAACAGCTGGTGCCCCTTCGCCGTCGGCGCGATCCGCGTCGGCGCTGAGACTGCCCCGGTCGGTCCGTCGAGGCGGACCGCGTAGATCGCGCCCTGGCCACCCATACCGGGCCCCGCCGAACCAAACGTCGTTTCGGTCGCGGTCGTTGTCCCCGGGACGATGCCCTCGTAGGTGACGTAGACCGATCGGCTGTTGGGGTCGTTCTGGTCCGCCGTCGATCGCGGGTTCGGGTCGTGTCGGAAGAATTGGTAGCCGGATCGGCACGCATTGGCCAGGTCGCCGCAGTCGCGCGCCCTGGAACCGTCCGTGTAGATGTCCTGCGCACCGAACGGCGTGAACCCGACGATCTCCCTGGCGGGGGAGAAACTCGCCCCGCAATCGGTCGACTTGGCGTACCAGACCGACAGTCCGTCGCTCCTGGCCACTTCCGTGCCCCACGTGACATAGACGGTGCCGTCGCCGGTGATGGCGATATCGGCGCCCTGCACGCTGTTGAGGCTCGGCGTGAGTTTGGCGCCCTGGTTCCAGGTCGCACCGTGGTCGGTCGACCGGGAGAACAGGATCTGCGACTTGTTGCCGGTGAACGACGACCATGCGAAGTAGACGTTGTCACGGCACGGGCTGATGGTTCGATCCGCCTCGAGCGCGGTCTTGTCGTTGAACTTGCCGAGCAGATTCGGCGCTGCCGCGCCCTTGCCCACGACGACCGAGCGGACGAACTCCGTTCCGTCCTTGGCCGTCGGCCCAGTGGCGCCCTGCGGGTTCTGGAACGTGGCCACCCATGTGTCGCCGTACGTCTTCTTGGTCCCCGCCGGGTCGTCACTGCTTTCCGCGCCCACGAACAGTCGGCCCTGCGTGTCCCAGGCGAGGACCGGATCACCGGAACTCGCCGTGCGGATGCTGGCCCGCGAGGCATACGGCGAGGTGTCACCCGGGTAGCCCGGCACCAACGACGACACGAAGGTGCGGCCGCCGTCCGTGGAGCGGTAGTAGCCCAGCCAGATCGGGCCGCTCGGGATGGGGGCGCCGTTGGTATCGACCCCGGCGTCATAGACCGCGCAGTAGTCGTTGCTGCTGCCGACCATGACGTCCGGGTTGCGCGGGTCGATCGCGACCGCCGGCTCGTTCTGACGGCCGCGGGATCGGGAGCACTCGGTCAGAGCGGCGTCTGTATAGGGACGTCCCGTGGCGATGGTGTACGTGCTCATGTAGCCGCCAGCCACGTCGTTGGTCAGCCTGACGTCGGTCGAGCCGGACAAGCCGGACGCGGAGGCTGCGGCGCTCATCGATACGACGACGGCCGCGATGACGGGAAGCAGGCGAAAGCGTCGAGGTCGGACGGGTCGCATCGGACACCTCACTGGGGTTTGATCGACGTGAAGCACGTCGGGACGGGCTCAGGGGACGTGAACGGATGCTACATCCCGTCCGGGACCGAAAACGCCACCTCCACGACGAATCGGTGCGCTAGCGCACCGATTCAGTCCTGCATGCGAATGAGCGCCCCGAAGATCGCGACCCTCCCCGCGGCCGGCCCTCGAGCGTCGCGAGCGTCGCCATACGCCCAGAAGACATCGCCATTCGCAAGGCGCTCCGCCCGTTCGCGAAGCCCGATCCCGTTGACCACACCGCCGACGTTCTCTGCGCGCCAGCGCTCGCGGGACACGGCGGCAGGTGTCTGCCACGTCGTCCCGCCGTCCGTGGAGACCGTCCAGGCGCTCCCGACGGTCGCGCCTGATCGGACGTCGTCGAGCGTATGGAACGTCACGAGGACGTACCCGGGGCCTGCGACGACGTTGGGTTTGATACTCGACTGCCTGCTGCCCATCACATCCGGGGCGGAGGGCAGGAGCGAGAACGACCAGGTCTCGCCAAGGTCGTCACTGTGGCCGACGCTGATCGTGCCGTGCGGGGCGTGGTCGGCCGCCGCTCCGTACGATGCGACCGCGAGATAGAGGCGGCCAGTGGCCAGATCGACATCGAAGCCCTGCAGCCACATCGGATCCGGCCGGATGTTCCCGGCCGTGCCCGGCGCGCTGCCGCCGCTGGTCGACCAGGCGGTTTCGCGGACGGTCGTCGCGATCCGGGATCGTCCGACGTGGAACGTCTTCGAAACCCGGTCGAACTCGACACGCGCGACGGCGACGCCGAGCCGCCCCACGTTCGCCGAGCCACCCTTATCGAAGATCCGCGTCCGGTCCCAGCGTCGGAGGTCGACCTGATACCACGAGGCATAGACGGCGCCATCCGGCGCCGGGCGCAGACGGTAGGCGATTCGCCACCAATCGTTGTAGCCGGGTGGAGACGGCGCCGGGGCGATGTCCGCGGAGGTCCACGTCTGTCCGAAGTCGGCGGACGCAAGGAGCCGGAACCCAGGCCCTCGCGCACCACTGGGCAGCCAGTTATAGCCCACGTAGACGGTGCCGTAGTCCGGGCTTACGGGGTCGCGATCGACCGCGATCTCCGGGAAACCGCCGACCCAGGGCCGTGTTCGACGCTCGACTTGGAGGGTCGACCAGGTGTCGCCCTCGTCGTCGCTGTAGGCCGTTGACAGGCTGAAACTTGGGTCGCCGCAACTCGGCGTGGTCATGTTCGTCCAGTACAGCCGGCTCCCACCGGAAGGACCAGGTCCCCAGGCGATCGCGGCGTGCAGGTCCAGGCCACGACCCGATCCCGCGGCAGGACTGCGCCTCGTCGATCGCCAGCTCCGACCACCATCGTGGGAGATCCGGATGACAGGGTTGAGTCGGCAGGCCGTGCCAGGCCCGCGATGCTGGTAGACGACGGCGATCCGGTCGGGATCGGTCGGGTGCGTCGCCACGATCGGTTCCCAGGCGCGATCGTCGACCGACCTCGGGCTGAGGCTCACCGCCGTCTCGCGTACGACCGAGAGATCGACGGGAGCGCGCAGGATGGGCTTGACGGAGGGCTCGACTGAGGGCTCGACGGAGGGTGCGATCGAGGGGCCGACGGTAAGCTCGTCGGACGGCCGGATGGAGGGTGCCGGCGTCCTTGCCGATGGCACATCCGGGAGGGTGGTCGGTCGGGATGTCAACGTCGGCGCGCAGCCAGCCACCACGCCAACCAGCGCAGCGACTCCGGCGAGTCGGCGAAGCGTCCCCCGAGGGCTGCGTTCGCTCACGAGCCTGCCTTGGAACCGAACGCAGGCAGCGCCGCATCGAAATCAGCGGCGAGCGAGATCGCGAAGGTGGCCGTGAGGTGGTGATGGTCGCGGTAGACCAGCGTCGTCCCGATGATGGGCGGGCACGGGTCGGTCGGGCAGGTCGCACCCGATAGATCGACGAGGTTGGCCCCGCTGAGCCGAACCGCTTCCTTCTCGCGACGAAGATGTCGCCAGCCGAATGCGTTCGCACGGCTGGTCGTACAGCGCTCGATCGCGTCGCCATGTTGGGCGAGGCAGGCCGGCACGTCGAATTCCGAGCGCGGGGTGTCCACGACGATCGCAACCGTGCCCGGGATGCGCTTGATCAGACGCGCCATCGCGGCGCCCTGACGCTCCGGGTCGTTGTCGCGGTCCGCGACGACCGGGAACCAGCGGTCCGAGGCGATGACGACGAGATCCGGGCGCAGCTCCACGAGTCGGGCGACGACGTTCTCCCGCCAGGCCTCGCACTCGGTGTACTCGCGGTCCAGATAGGGCGACCAGACCGGCAGATCGAGGAACACGCAGCTGTACTTCGTGAATGGGACGAGCCGCCACCCATGTTGCTTCGCCAGCACCTCCAGGGTCGGGAACCAATGGGCGGCATGGGAGTCGCCGACGAGCGCGACGGTCACGGCGCCAGCCGGGGCCCCATACGCGCACGTCGGAGGTCGGGATCCGGCCAGGGCAAGGCCACACCCGTCGGCGACCAGTGGATCCTCGTCAGTTCGCGCCTTGGCGAGGGACGGCGCGAGATGCCGCGGCACGGGCCCGTCGATCCGGGGAGTGGGGCGCGGCGGGGTGGATGGCCGAGCCGAGCTCGCGGGAGTTTGGGAGGGGGTCGCGTTCGGTGACGGCGGCGGGGTGAGACTCGACGCGACGACCGGCGTGGCCGAGGAAACGCCAGCGGTCGCCGATGCGACGGGCGGCACCGCGTTCGACGCCGTCGCTGGCGATGCGTCCACCTCGTTGTCCTGCACGGCGACGGGTTCGACGTTACGCGCGGCGACGACGCCGATCGTCATCGAGCCGACCACGACGACGAGCACGGTCGCACCAGCCAGCGCGAACCCGCGGATACGGCTGCCGTACGACGGTCGGGCTCGCCGGAACGGTTCCTCCACGAGGCGCCACGTCAGAGCGGCCAGGACGACGGCGACCATGACCAGGCCGAGTCGAACGGGAAGGTCGCCGCCCACCGCACCCTCCTCCGTGCTCGCCAGCCCGAGTGCCATGGGCCCGAGAACGAGGATCGGCCAGTGCCACAGGTAGAGCGAATACGAGACCCGACCGAGCCAGCGAAACGGAGCGGTCCCGAGCAGGATCGATCCCGGCGACCCGGCCCCGCCGCCGGAAGCGATCACGGCGACCGCGCCGAGGGTCGGCAGCAGCGCCGCCATGCCCGGGTATGCCGTGGTCGGATGGATCACTCCCAGGCCGACCACGAGGAGACCCACGCCCAGCCAGCCCACGGCGGCGGCGATCGGGCCTCGCAGCCAGCCGGACCACGGTGACGCGAGTGCCAGCAGTCCTCCGGCTGCGAGCTCCCAGGCTCGTGTCGGCAGCGAGTAGTAGGCCCATGGACCGGACGTGCTGGTCATCGCGAGACTGGCCAGGAACGAGCCGACCAGGATCAGGACGGCGAGCGTGGTCATCGTGACGCGTGGCCGACCCAGTCTGGAGGCGGCCAGGAGGAGCACCGGCCAAATGAGGTAGAACTGCTCTTCGACAGCGAGAGACCAGTAATGGAGCATCGGCGAGGCGCCGACAGGCGCGAAGTAGTCCGTGGCGTCAACAGCGAAACGGATGTTGGCGAGCGACAGGCTCGCGGCAAGACCGTCGTCGGCGACACGCGGAAGATCGAGCGGCGAGAGGATGAGCTGGGCGGCCAGGAGCGTGCTCGCCAGCACGACGACCGCGGCGGGAAGGATGCGTCGGATCCGGCGAGCATAGAAGGCACCGAGGCGGATCCGTCCGGTACGCTCGCCGTCCTCGACAAGCAATCCTGTGATCAGGAACCCGGACAGGACGAAGAAGACGTCAACGCCGATGAACCCGGCCTCACCGCCGGGCAGCCGGGCATGACACACGAGCACCAGCAGGATCGCGATCCCGCGAAGCCCCTCCAGGTCCGGTCGGAACCGAGCATCGCCTGTGCGTTGCGACGTCTTCACGGCATCCTGCTCCGCCTGACCGCCGCAACGGTGCGGACCGTTGAGAACGACAGTCGGCATTGGGACGCCTCACCGCGCGACTTGTTTCGGGCTCGTACGCGACATCGCGACATAGATCCGGCACGGTTGGTCGTGAGGTCGATGCTCGGAGGGCTACCATGCGCGCAAGGAGGTCGACCTCGATCGAGTGCAAGGACTGACGAATTGGGCGGGCAATCACGTTTACATCGCCGCACGGCTCCATGAGCCCGAGTCGATCGAGCAGCTCCAGGCGATCGTCAGGAACGCACGGGCACTCAGGGTGCTCGGTTCTCGTCACTCGTTCAACGACATCGCCGACACGACGGGCGATCTCCTGTCGTTGCGCCGGATGCCGCGGATCTTCGATCTGGACCGCGCGGCCGGGACGCTCACCGTGGATGGGGGCGTCCGCTATGGCGACGTGTGCGGGCCGCTGGACGCCGCCGGGTTCGCCCTGCACAACCTAGCCTCTCTCCCGCACATCTCGGTGGCCGGCGCCTGCGCGACGGCGACCCACGGCTCGGGTGACCGCAGCGGGAACCTGGCGACGGCCGTCTCGGCATTGGAGGTCGTCGGATCGGACGGGGAGATCATGGTCCTCGCGCTCGATCGCGATCGCGACGCCTTCAACGGTGCCGTCGTCTCACTCGGAGGCATCGGCGTGGTCACCTCGATGACCCTCGCGCTCCAGCCGAGGTTCCAGATGCGACAGGACCTCTACAAGGATCTGGCGCTGGCCCGCGTCGTTGACCATTTCGATGAGATCACCTCGAGTGCAGACAGCGTGAGCCTCTTCACCGAGTGGCGCGGGCCCGTCTTCGAGCAGGTGTGGCTCAAGCGCCGGGTGACCGACGGTGATGGCTTCGAACCCTCACCGGCATTCTTCGGCGCTACCCGCGCGAACGTCCCGATCCACCCGATCCGACGGATGACCGCCGCCGCCTGCACGGAGCAACTCGGAGTCGTTGGTCCGTGGCATGAGCGGCTTCCGCATTTCCGGATGGATCACCGGCCGAGCAGCGGCGCGGAGATCCAGAGCGAATACCTGGTCCCACGGCACCACGCGGTCGAGGCGCTGCTCGCGATCGCCGGCATCCGCGACCGTTTCGCGGCGCTTCTCCAGGTTTCCGAGGTTCGGACGATCGCGGCCGATGAGCTGTGGATGAGCACGGCCTTCG
>JANMRJ010000322.1:0-3391 GCA_031370985.1 Acidimicrobiales bacterium | reverse complement strand
TCGTAGATCTTCGGCCAGTACAGCGGGGTCGGGGCGGGCGAGCTGCACCCAGCGGCCGAGGTCGTCGTCGGCCAGCAGCCTGGTGCCGAGCCAGCTCTCGAGCTCCCCGACGCTGATCGAACGCGCCGCACGGCTCCAGAGCACCGCGGCCAGATCCTCCATGAGCCGGAGCTTGTGGTCGCGGGGGAGCTGGTGCTTGCCCATGTCACGCTCCAGCCACGACTGGACCAGCTCGTCGTACAGGCCGGCGGCATCGATCGAGCCGCCCTCGGCCACCCGGCGCTCCAGCCGATCGAGCTGCTCGCTGATGAGGCGCAGGTTGTACGGCCGCGTAGCCAGCCCGGCCAGGTCGTGGACGGAGCGGATCAGCTCGACGGCCTTGTCGACCCCCGCCAGACCCTGCTTGCACTCCAGGTAGGCCCGCACCTGGTCGTCGTCGAAGGGGAGCAGATGGAGCGCTTCGTAGAGGTCGGGGCCGACGCCGTCGCGGTCCTGGGCCCGAAAGAACGTGTGTTGGTCGCGGACCGTGCGGAAGAAGTGGGTGCGGCAGGTCAGCACCACCTTCCCCGCATTGGCACTGGCGGCGAGCTGGGGCGGCAGCATGCGCAGTAGCTCCCGTAGCAGGCCCTGGCCCTGTTGTTCGCTGAGGTGGACGAGCACCTCGTCGAGGCCGTCGAAGATCACCACCGCCCGGCGTTCCTGGACGGCGGCGATCACCTGACCGGGGGTGACCGGCGGGTCGGTCCGGCCGGTCCGCCACGCCCGCCGGATGAGGTCGGCGAGCAGTTCGTCGAGGGTGGCGTCACGCTTGCGGACCTCGGTGCCCAGCAGGCGGAGATCGAAGTAGATCGGCAGCGGCACCGACGGGTCGGTTTCCCGCCGGGACAGCAGCTGGCGGGTGAGGGTTTGGGCGGCAACGGTCTTGCCCATGCCGTACTCGCCGAACACCACGAAGTAGGGCCGACTGTCGGCAGTCGTGGCCCAGGTCATGAGGTGGTCGACGACATCGACGGCCGGGCCGGTCGCGGACGGTGCCGCCCCAACCCCCTTGTCGAGCAGCGTGCGCATGGCGCGGGCCGCCACCGGGTTGGGCTCGTCGCTGGCCGCGAGTTGCCGGGCCAGCACGTCCATCGGCTCCACCCAGGGGGAGGCGAGCAGCCGGGCCAACATGGTGTGCAGGGCGGCCAGGGTGTCGTCGAGTGGTCCGGCACGAAGGCGGTCGAGACCCGCCATGTCGCGCTGGGGACCGTTCTCGTCGGCGGTGAAGACCCGCATCGACGCGTACGGTCCGAGTTCGCTGCGCTCCGGGTTCAACCTCGACCAGCACACCGGCGCCACCCGACCACGGGGGACGGCGCTGCCAGCGCCCCGCCGCAGGTACTCCGGCGAGAGGAAGACAATGACGAGGTCGGCGCCGTCCAGGGCACGAGCCCGTGCCTCGGCGGGGTCGTCGCCGAGCTGCGGCCCGAGGACCTGGTCGAAGAGGTAGTCACGATCGGTGGCGAGCCTGGTGAGCAGCCGGCTGACGCATGGTCCCGCGTTCGTCCTGTCGGCGAGGGCGATGTCGAAGTAGGTGCGAACGACGATCTTCCCGTCGCGCTCGTTGCGGCCTAGCGCGGGGATGACCGGGTGGGTCTCCACCGCCGCGGTCGACGCCTTGGACAGGTCGGTCAACTTCCGATCGGTGGCGTCGGTGCCCTCGACCCACCACACGCGAGTCGAGGGCTTCGCCTGCTTCTGCCCGTCGGTGACCAGGGCGAGGTCGACAGCCCGGTTTGCGGCGAACTTCGCCACCGTGCGCCTGAACTCCCGGAACGCCTTCACGGGGTCGGCGACATCGGGACCGACCGCTTCGGCCGCAGTCAGTAGCGGGAACTCCTCGGCCCCCTCCGGCAGTTGTGAGAGAAAGTCGCCGAGGCGGCGGAGGCGGCTTTCCAGGGCCTTGCGGCCGGTGGCCAAGGCGTGGAGCTGGGCGACGGCCTCGATCGCGCCGTCGCGGTCGAGCCGTCTCCGAGCCGTCATGCGAGGCGGTCGGCGATCTGGGTGGCGAGGGCGTCGCAGAACCGGGCCGGGTTCTGGCCGCCCAGGTCGGCGAACCACCGTGGCGTGCTGTCGTGCTCGTCGTGGTAGCGGAAGATCTGGTGAGTTTCCAGTCCTTGGAGGTCGCTGCGATCGAAGTCGACGTACTGCAGGCCGACGGGCATCAGTACGGGGCTGGGTGCGGCGAGGAGGGCCGGGATCTCGACCCGACGGATGTAGTCACGCGACAGGAGCGCCGGCGACACCAGCAACAGCCCGAAGTCGGCCTTGCCGAGCGCGTCGTGGATCTCGTCGTCCCAGCGCTGGCCGAGCCGGATGTCGTTGTCCCACCACACCGAGACGTTGAGCCCGCGGAGGTTCTCCAGCCGGGGGCCAAGCAACGCTCGGAAGCGCGTGACGAGCCGCCAGTCGTGACGCGTGTAGGACAGAAACCCTCGCACCGATCGCCCGCCGTTCTCGGAGGTCACGATTGAACAATAAGCCACGTTCACCGCGATAGCAACCACGATTGGGTGGAAGAGAGTATGCTCTACGTACGTACAGACATGACGTACACTTGGCACCAACAGCGTGATCGGAGAGAGCGCCGCATGACGACGAAGGAAGCCAGGCTGAACCTGCGGCTCAAGGCCGCGGATGACGAGTTGATCCGTCGTGCCGCGGCCGCGGTGGGGGAGACCGTGAGCGAGTTCCTTACGGCGTCGGCACGGGATCGCGCCCATGACGTGCTGGCGGATCAGCGCGATTTCGTGGTCGATGCCCCGACGTGGGACCGGTTCGTGGCTGCGCTCGATCGTCCGGTCCGACCCGACCCTCGCCTGGTCGAGTTGTTTGCCCGCCCGTCACGCATCAATCGCCCGAGCTAGCTCGCGGTGCGGATCGTGCGGTTCGACGAGGCGCCCCCTTCGAAGGAGGACCGCAACCGCTTCGACTGCGGTGAGCCGTCGTTGAACCGATGGCTGGCGTCTCAGGCCCGGCAAAGCATGGAGTCTCGCGACGCGGTCACCTACCTGCTTGTCGATGATGACGCTGGCGTTCTTGCCGGCTACTTCTCCCTTTCGTCGGGGGAGGTCCGCCGGGGGAATGCGCCCAGCGGCATGGCCCGCCGTGCCCCTGAGCCGATCCCTGCGGTTCGGATGGGCAGGTTCGCCATCGACTCGACCTACCAAGGTCAAGGGTGGGGAGCAGAGCTGCTTCGGGACGCGCTCCTTCGGGCGGTGTCAGCCGGGCGAACGGTCGGGGCGCGGGTGATGCTCGTTGACGCGATCAGTGACGGGGCCCGCTCGTTCTACCTGCGGTTCGGTTTCGAGCCGTCGCCGGCCCATCCCATGCTGTTGCTGTACGACCTACG
>JANMRJ010000683.1:0-4443 GCA_031370985.1 Acidimicrobiales bacterium | reverse complement strand
GGGCGCGCTGGTTGGTCCACAGTTCGGAACTAGGCCAGACGGTCCGGGAGGCCCTTGAGCGGGTTGGCCTGCCAGAAGTAGTCGTCGACCCCGTGCTGGTCTGCGGTGTACACCTGCACCTCGGCGATCTTGCCGTCGGCGATGGTGTAGACGCTGCAGGTCGGGAAGATGTACTCCCGGCCGTTGACTGTGCCGTGACCGGTGTGCTTTTCGACGACCATCGTGTCGCCGATGGTGCCGAAGGACACGTTGTCGACGTGCACGCCGGTGGCGATGAGGGCGCCGAAGAAGGCGATGCACTCATCCGCCCCGTTCTTGGCGCCCGAGAGCGGGTGATGGCCGGGGAGCCGCCATACGATGTCCGGCGCGAAGACATCGGTCTTCAGTGTTTCCATGTCGCCCCTGCCGAAGCACTCGTACATCTTGTCGACAACTGCCATCGAATCTGCCATTTCGGTCCCTCCAGGGCTTGAACGGATTACGGGAAAACTGAGCGGGTGCGCCCCCTGCCGCCGACGCGAGTCTACGCCTCGGGCTCTCCTTCGCCTAGGGGCCGGACAGCACTTTGGCGGCTGGAGAGCACTTTGGCGGCGTAGTCGCTCACACTCGTCATCTTCACACCGAAGGTAGCGAGGGTGCTGCCCATCTCGATGACATCGCCTCCAGCAAAGTCCACCATGAGGGCGTTGATCGACCTCGACACCGGGTCGGCCGACCCTTCCCATCCGGCGACGAGCGCCTCCTCCGGCACGTGCTGCACCTCGAAGGACCGTCCGCTCACCTCCTCGAAGGCGGCCACGACCTGGTGGAGCGTGAGGGCTGCCGGGCCGCCGAACTCGATGGTTGCGTTCGACGCGTCAGGACTGTCGAGGCACAGCGCGACCATGCAGGCGACGTCGTCCATCGACAGCAGGCTGATGGCGTTCTCGCCCGAGCCGTACACGACGGCCTTGGCGTTGGCATAGTCGAAGCCGACGATGGGGGCGACCATGATCTCCATCAGGAAGCCGCAGCGCAGGATCGTGTAGTCGAGCCCGCTGTCCATGAGGTGCCGCTCGACCACGCGCTTTGCCGTGGTGACGGGGCCGTCGGTCGTCATGTTCGAGGAGAACGAGATGTAGACGAACTTCGTCACGCCGGCAGCCTTGGCCGCGTCGATGAGGCTGCGCTGGCCGTCGAGGTCGACGGTCTGGATGTCGTCACCGGCCTGGCGGGACAGCGACGCCGAGGCGGTGGAGATGACCGCGGTCATGCCCTGGCAGGCGCGCTCGAGTGATGCAGGATCCTTGAGGTCGCCCGGGACGAGCTCGACGCCGGCCGCACTGAGAGCGGCGGCTTTGGCGTCGTCGCCGCCGCGGGTCATCGCCGTGACCGGCTTGGCCTGGGCGGCGAGCTCCAGGCAGATCTTGCTCCCGAGGAAGCCGGTGGCGCCTACGACCAGGTTCATGATTTGCCTCCCACGTCGAGCTGGCGCATGAGCCCGAAGGTGTCCCAGTTGACCCAGCCTTCGGCGATCCTGCCGTCGGCCACCCGGAAGATACGGATGCCGGTGAACCTGATGGATGTGCCCGTGGCCGGGATGCCCATGAGGTCGCCCTCGTGGGTGCCCGTCGCAGTCCAGCGGGTGACGACCTTGTCGCCGGCGACGATGATGTCGTCGAGGGCGATGTGGGCGTCGGGGAACGCGACGCGGTACATGCGGAGAAAGTCCTTCATCCCTTCGGGACCGCGTACCGGCTCAGGGCGAGGCGCGTCGTGGCCGACGTAGTCGGCCGCAAAGAGCTCGTCGATGAGGTCGAGGTTGCCGCCGTTCCAGGATTGGTCGGTGAAGCGCACGGCGAGGTCGCGGTTCTCGTCGTCGCTCATGCCGGTGGGGGGTAGACGCCGGTGAAGTGGTGGGAGATCCTGCCGTCGCGCAGGACCCACGCGTCGAACACCTTGGCCTGGCCGAACTTGGTGTTGACGGTGGCCTCGAAGAAGAGGCTGTCGTCGGTCTCCACGAACTTGTCGGTGGAGACCACCTCGATGCTGCCGAGCAACTCCAGGTAGCCCTTGAAGTACACCTTCAGGGCCGCGTTGCCGTGGATCTGGTTGTCGAAGGACACCAGCGTGGCGTCGTCGGTGTACTGGTTGTCGATCAGGCCCTCGACATCGCCGGCGACCAGGTACTGGATCTGCGCCTCGTAGAACGCTCGCTTCGGACTGTCGTCCGCCATGTGCAGGCCTCCTTTTCGCGGAGCGGCGATGGTACCGCGCGGTGCTGCCAAAACGTGCGGGCGGATCTAGGCTCGAACGCATGCACAAGAACGAAGAGAGCTTTCGCGCTGCGCTGGAGCTGTTCAACAACCAGGCGTACGAGGCGGCGGCGGCGTACTTCTCGGAGGATCTCCTCTGGCACTACCCGTGCCGCAACCCGCTCCAGGGCGTCTACCACGGGCGGGCGGGGCTGATCGACTTCTTCACCCGCCTTTACGCCATGAGCAACGGCGCGGTGAAAGCCGAGACGCTCTGGATTCTCGCCGACGATGAGCACATCGTGCGGGCGGCGCGCATCCACTTCGAGCCCGGCGGCAAGCTCGTCGAGTGGTTCGGCGCCAGCGTGTGCGACGTAGGCCCCGACGGCCTGGTCACCGAGGCGTGGATCTACGAGGACGACATCGAGGTCTCGAAGGTCTTTGCGGCCATGGGCCACGGCTAGACCTACGCCGGCAGCGGCGGGGGGCAGCCTTACGCCGGCAGCAGCGGGGGGGAAGTCTCGTCGATGTAGCCCTGGTTGAGTTCGACGATGTTGCCCTCGGGGTCGGCGATCCAGGCCACTCGCATGCCCTCGATGAACTGGCTCATGTCGAGCGGGCCGAGGGTGAGGCGGGCATCGTCGCCCATCTCGGCCAGCTTGGCATCGAGGTCGTCGACCAGGAACGCCAGGTGGCGGAAGCCGGAGTAGTCGGGGCCGGCGCTCATGACCTTGGGCGCCGGCCGCTCCTCGGTGGAGGAGAACAGCTCGAGGTACACGCCGCCGGCATGGATCATCACGACCTGGCCCTCGCCCGGGGCGTACACCCGGCCTCGAGTGAACCCGAAGTGCTTGGTGTACCAGCGCTCGAGGGCGATGGGGTCGGTGCAGGACATGCCCACGTGGTGCAGGACAAATGCCACGGTCAGTCTCCTTCGGCCAGGATGTCGATGATGCGGCGGGCGAACAGGTGGCAGTGCCCACCCGTGCGCCCGGTGACCAGGTCGCCGTCGACGACGACATCGGAGTCCACGTAGATCGCCCCCATGTTGACGGCGTCGCCGTGCAGGTTGTTGTGGACGACCACCCGCCGGCCCTTGATCAGTTCAGGCACGGGGGCCAACAGCCACATGCCGTGGCAGATGATCCCCTTGAGCACCGACGGCTCGGCGAACGCCCGCTTCATGAAGTCGGTGGCCGGCGGCAGCACGGAGAAGTCGTCGGTGTAACGGAGCCGGTCGGACACCATCCCCGACGGCACGATGACCGCGTCGTAGTCCTTGGGGTCGACGCCGACGAAGCTCTCGTTGGCCTCGAACGGCATCTTGTGCTCGTGCCCGGTGAAGGTGAGCGAGCTCTGGCCCCAGAGGTTGGTGAGGAAGTGGATCTCCGCCCCCTCCTCGGGGAACCGGCGCTGGTAATAGTGGATCTCGGGCTCGTAGAAGTCGCTCTCCATGAGGACGGCGATCTTCTTGCCGACCAGCCGCGGCGGGGTCACAGGGTCACAGGTTGTACTCGGCCTTGAGCATGTCCGAGAGGCGCTCGGCGATCATGACGATGGCGGAATGGCAGTTGCCCGACGGGACGACGGGCATCACGCTGGCATCGGCGATGCGCAGGCCTTCGACGCCGCGCACCTTGAGTTCGGGGTCGACCACCGCCATGTCGTCGGATCCCATCCTGCAGCTCCCGGCCTGGTGGTGGTAGCTGTCGGCTGCGGCGGTGACGAAGCCCTGCAGGGCCTCGGTACCGGCGCAGTCGGGGCCCGGGACGATCTCCTGCTTCACGAAGTCCGACATCGGCTTGGTGGCGAAGATGGAGCGGGCCAGCTCGATGCCGTCGGCCAGGCGGTCGCGGTCGGACGGGTCGCCCAAGTAGTTCGGGTTGACCAGGGGCAGGTCCATCGGATCCGCGCTGGCCAGGCGGATCCACCCCCGCGACTTCGGCTGGACGACGCCGGGCAGGATCACGACCGCGCCGGGCAGCCCGGGCACGACGTGGACGAACGCCACCTGGATGTCGGGGCCGACGTTGTCCGGGCTGGACTTGGTGAACAGGGCCACCTCCGAGGCGTTCTGGGTCGGCGCCGGCAGGTCCTCGGTGGTGAGCTGGATCACCGGCGCGAGGACGTGGTTGTGGAAGTTCTCGCCAACTCCGGGCAGGTCGACCTTGACCGGTACGCCGACCTCCCCGAGGTGGCCGGCCGGCCC